>CAZLRS010000023.1:6733-8037 GCA_964562085.1 uncultured Gammaproteobacteria bacterium
TGATTTAAACGCAGATAATTTCTATCATCATATTTTTTAATTGGCACGCTTAGCTCAGTTGGTTAGAGCGCCTCGTTTACACCGAGGAGGTCATTGGTTCAAATCCATTAGCGTGCACCAAGTTTATGAAAGGAGGAAAAACCATGAACTGGTTTTTAAGATTGTTCCATAAAAAGAAATCGCCAGCGCCCGTTGGTCCCATGAGCCAACTCCCCGATTATATTCACACCGCTGATGACGCCGCGCATTTTCTCGGCCTTCGTCGGTGCATCGGCCGGGCAGAATGGCAGAAGATGGCCAAAGACAACGAATTGTTTTTAAGACGGTTCGCCCCAAAAGAGGTCACCTAATGGCCTCTTTTTTATTTGCCAAAAATCTTTAAATCGGTTAAGTTATAGGCACAGTTCTTTGAAAGGAAAAAAACGATGAAAAAAGAAAAAATCGTTAACGGTTTGATTTTTTGGCTGATCGCCTATCCCGTCGGCTTGATTATTGGCCTTGGCTTCTGCCTGCTCAAATTAACCGGCCGAGTCAAGGTGGCTAACGCTTGCCTTTTGCCGGTTGGCCGAGGCCGAAAAATTATCGCCTCCAATCATCCATCTTTATGGGAGCCGATTTTATTGATCGGCATGTTTTTCGGGCAATATGTTTTTCACCCGATAAAATTAATTCCCTGGAGCACGCCGGACAAAGGCAATTATTGGAATAAGTGGTATTGGCGGTTTGGCCGCTTGCGATTCATCCCCGTCCCCCGAGGCAACCGGCGCGGCGAATTGGAGGCCATGAAAAGAATGATGCGAGTTTTGCGCAACAACAATACCATAATTTTATTTCCGGAAGGCGGGCGGACTCACTGGGGCCAGGAATTTGTCCGTTCGGAAATTAGCGGCAAAGAGATCCGCGAATTAAAATCCGGCATCGGCCATTTGGTTTTTCGCACCAAATGCTTGGTCGTGCCGGTTTGGGTTGAAGGCACGGAAAAAGTTCTGCCGAATAACGGCGCTTGGTTTCCTCGTTTTTGGCGGAAATGTGAAATTAAAATCGGCGTGCCTTTGCGCTGGGAAAAAACTTTCCAGCTGGATAAGCGGCAGGCGGTGGAAAAAATCACCGATGACATCGCCCAAGCGTTGATCGCGCTGGCGGATGAGAAAGTTGATAAAGGGGATTGAATTCAATTCCCTTTTTATTTTTCAAAAATTATTCGCAACTGTGGACAACTATTGTTGACAGCATTTTTTTATGGTATAATAAAAGCAGTAAATTATTTTTTAAATTAAGAATGCAGTTAGTTTAAAAAATAGTTT
>CAZLRS010000024.1:0-567 GCA_964562085.1 uncultured Gammaproteobacteria bacterium
GAGCAGATTAAAAAAAGTAATTTAATCACTATTCTGCCGTTAACTTCTAATTTAGATAATCAAATTGAAGATGATATTTTAATTGGGGTTGATGAGGATAATCAGCTGCAATTTGATTCTGTTATTAAAGTATATGGAATAATGTCCTTTGATTATTCAAGGCTGGTTAAATATATTGGTAGAGTCAATCAAGAGACGATGAATAAGGTTGGGCAGTATTTGAAGAAGCATTTTGGTTTGTAGTTGATAATTCAGCAAATTTAACGGCGGCGCGCCGTGACTTTGTCACGGCAACAAAAAATCTTCACCCACGGCGAAAAGCTGGAATTCCGGCGGGATTCAATCCTGCCTGCCGGCAGGCAGGGCCGTGGCGGACGGGGAAAAATTCCTTCCCCCCAACTCCCTTCCTTCCTAAATCATATAAAATTTTGGTTAAATAATACAATAAGTTTTATTTTTTATTATACCAGATTTATCAGGCAGGCGCCAAACCGCGATTAAAGTCAACGTCCAAATGTGCTATAATAATTATGCTAATGATAACTCGTAAAATAAAAATATGGCTTT
>CAZLRS010000024.1:577-7788 GCA_964562085.1 uncultured Gammaproteobacteria bacterium
GCGCGAGGCAGGGAATCGGCTATGGCATCGCTTTGGCCCTGGCAAAAGAAGGGTGCAAGGTGGTGATTAGCGATATTGATCAAAAAGATTGCGAAAAGGCGGTGGCGAAAATTCAAAAAACCGGCGCGAAGGGTTTGGCCGCGCAATGCGATGTTTCTAAAAAAACGGAAGTTGACAGCTTAATCGCCAAAACCATCAAAGCGTTCGGCCGATTGGATATTTTAGTGAATAATGCCGGCATTTTTCCTTTTACGCCTTTTGCGGAGATGAAAGAAGCTGATTGGGACAAGGTGATTGATGTTAATTTAAAAAGTATTTTTTTGTGCTCGCAGGCCGCGATTAAAGTCATGAAAGACGGAAGTAAAATTATCAACATTTCTTCCATCGCGTCTTTTGTCGGCTTTGAGGGTTTGACTCATTATTGCGCTTCCAAGGGCGGGGTGAACGCCATGATTCGGGCGCTCGCCTTGGAGCTCGCGCCGCGAAAAATAAATGTTAACGCGGTGGCGCCGGGCGCGATTGACACTCCGGGCGCTTCGGGCGCTATGGCTAAAGAAGCGAAAAACCAGATGCTCGCCGCCATTCCTTGGAAACGACAGGGATTGCCCGAAGACATTGCCAACGCGGTGGTTTTTTTGGCCTCGGACCAAGCGGATTACATTACCGGTCAGACGATAATCGTTGATGGCGGGTGGACATTGAGATAATCGGCAAAAAATAAAACTCCGAATTTCATTTTGAAATTCGGAGTTGTTTTTTTACCGCCTGCCGCGGATGTTCATCCCGGGGGTCGGCGTCGGCTTAGCGAGATAGGTCTTGCTAAAACCCTGATATCTATCTTGCATTTTTTTGGCCCAATCCTCCATCATTGTCTGCCGATTATCAATGTCTTCGATTTTAACGGCTTGGCTATCAAAATTTGTTTCTAACGCCCCAACCCTGATATTCAGCTCTTGCTCTATGGCTGTTACTTGCTTCGCCAATGCTTCTACTGTCGGTTTGAGATTTATAGCTTTAGTGGGGGTGATTATGGGAGTAGAAGTGGGAGCAAGGGTAGCCGTGGCAGTAGCCGTGGCAGTGATTTCAGCGGTGACCGCTTGCGCCGTAGGTGCGGCGAGAGCTAGATTATCAAATTTCTCAAGCAAATCTTGTTGTTGCCTATTTAATTGAGCAACCAACGTGTCTGTTTGCGCCTGCGTCGCAGTCGTTATCCTGTTAACCACGCTCTGGGCAGTATCGGTCTGATCAGGTGTTATTTCTTGATTCTTGCATGCCACAAACATAAGAATAGACGCGAGAACCAAAATACCAACCGCCATTGTTATGTTTTTTTTGCTCATTGTGAGCTTGCCTCCTTTAAATTTTTTTAATGAACTTTTAAAGCTTATTTTTAAGCTTTGGAAATTTTATTGTAGCAAATTTAACAAAGCTTGTCAATAGTTTTTAAGAAATTAAATCAAAAAACCGCTAAATTTAGCGATTTTTTGATACATAACGTTATTTATTTGATTTTTTCCACGATTTTCGCGAAAACTTCTTTGTGTTTTCTGGCGATTTCGGCCAAAACTTTCCGGTCCAATTCAATTTTTGACTTTTTCAAACCGGCGATAAATCGGCTGTAATTCAAACCGTATTCTTTCAAAGCGGCGTTCAGCTGGATTTGCCATAAACCGCGCATCGTTCGCTTTTTAACTTTGCGGTCGCGATAAGCGTAAGCGCCGGCTTTAATGACCGCCACTTTCGCGAGTTTGATTAATTTTTTCCGGCCCCAGCGATAACCCTTGGTCTGTTTTAAAATGTTGTTGCGGTTTTTGACGTGGAGCATTCCTCGTTTGACTCTTGGCATACAATAATTTTTTATTTTTAATGATTGGTGAGTTTACTTGCCGTACGGTATAAATCTTTTGATGTTTTTGCGGTCGGCTTTGCCGATAGCGGAACTCAATTTTTTGGCGGTGCCGGTTTTGCCCGATTCGCGCGCGTTAAAATGGTCTTGCCCGCAAGTTTGTTTGATCACTTTTTTATTTTTGGTTATTTTGAACCGTTTGGCGACGGTTTGTTTAGTTTTAATTTTGGCCATAAAATTATGATTAATAAATAAAGCTCAAATTTCAAAGCTCAAATTTCAAATCAATGCCTTAAGCTCAAAGTTCAAAATTTTTGTCATTTGGATTTTGAACTTGATTTGAACTTTGATATTTGAACTTTGGATTTAGACGAAAAATATTGCCGATATTCGATTGCCTTGAGCTTCAATTTCTTGCTCCAAGCGCAATTCCTTACTGCTTTCTTTCAGTTTGGCGCGCACCGCGTCAATCATTTCTTGCACGGCTTGCCTCGCCAGATCGGTATGCCGGTTTTCCCGGCCCCTCAATTGCATTTCAATTTTCACCTTGTCGCCCCCGTCCAAAAATTTAACCGCCTGACCGACTCTGATTTCAGTGTCATGAGCGCCGATGCGAGGTGAAATTTTTATGGTTTTCAATTCAACGGTTTTACTCTTGGCTTTTTGCTTCCGCTCCTCTTTTTCTTTTTGGTATTTGAACGAGCCGTAATCCATCAGTTTCGCCACCGGCGGGTTAGACAAAGGCGATACCTCCACCAAATCGGTTTCCCGCTTCCGCGCTTCCAAAAGCGCTTCCTCTTTGGAGAGCACGCCCAAGCCCTTGCCGTTTTCATCAATTACCACCAATTGCGGGGCGGTAATCCTTTCGTTGGCTCGGAAAATTTTGTTCGTGAGCAACGGCTTGAATTTTTTTCTGAAACTTTTTCTCATTCTAAAATCAATCGTTAGTTAATAGTTAACAATCAATAGTTAATAGTTAATTGTTAAATGTTAATTGTTAATAGTGTGGAGATGAGGAGTTTTGAACTCCTGTCTAAGAGTCGGCCCTAAATCAGTATCACAGGTTTTGCTCTTTTAATTGTAGCTGATGCTTGAAAAAAGAGCAAAAAACATCAGCTTTGCCTTATAAGTTTAAGCCGTACCCCAAAGGTTAGAGATATGGCCTAGCCCGATAATATGACACCGCCTTGTCCGCCGTAGCTCCGATTGGAGCGGGGGCAAACAAGTCCGCTTGGCTCCAATAAATTGGAGCGACGGCGGAAACTATCCTACCGGGCATCGGTAGAGCGATGCTGCTATGTATGCCTTAGGCAACAGCAGGGGCAAAAGCTAATCCGCTAAAAGCAGATTTGACTTTTGTTAATAAGTTTTTGGCACTTATTTTTGTTTGGCAGCGTTTTTACGAGCGCCTGCCGCCTCGGCCTGCTGATTTAAAACTCGATCTCTTATCGAAACAAACATCCCCAAAGCCCATTTCGCCAATGGCGAAATGGGAATTTTCAATTTTGCAATTTTCAATTTTCAAATCCCGACGGCGAAGCCGTCGAGCATCCTCGACAGAGTCGGAATAAAGTCGGGACAATTTTTAATGCTTCAATTTCCAATTACCGATTACGCATTACGCATTACGCATTACAATTGTTTTTAGTGGCCTTTCATCACCCTTCGTATCTCTCGATCCGATTCGCGTTTCTTAATGCTTTCCCGCTTGTCAATTTTGCTTTTGCCGCGGGCCAGGGCGATTTCAACCTTGACCAATCTTTTCTTAGTATATACAGAAACAGGTATAATTGTCAAGCCCTTTTGTTTGCCCTTGCCGATCAGCGCGCTGATTTCTTTTTTGTGCAAAAGCAGTTTGCGCTTTTGCGTCGGCTCATAATTTTTTTGCTGGCCCTGCGCCGGTTTATATGCCGCGATATGGCAGTTAATCAGCCAGGCCTCCATTTTGGCGTCAATAGTCACGTAACTGCCCTTTAAGCTGATTTGGCCGTTTTTAACCGCCTTAACCTCCGGTCCGGTTAAAGCCAAGCCGGCCTCGAAAGTTTCTAAAACTTCGTAGCTGAAAAGCCCCTCTTTATTTCTGATAATAACCGCCATTTTTGTTTGACACTTAAGGATTTGATTTGTATAATTTATCTATCATCAATTATCTTTAAACCCATGCCCAATTTAGAACCAAAAAGCATTAATGTCAACATTTCGTCCGCTACCATGTTCAAGGTGCTGTTCATCATTTTGAGCTTGTTTTTTCTGTTTTACATCCGCAGCATTATTCTGTTGCTTTTTGTCTGCCTATTATTGTCTGCCGCTTTTGACCCGGCGGTTGACTGGCTGCAAAAAAATAAACTGCCTCGGGCCATAGGCATCTTTCTGATTTATCTGCTTTTGATTGTGATTTTGGGCGGGTCGGTTTATCTCATTATACCGCCGATGCTGGTAGAATTGAAAGGCCTGATTAATGATTTCCCGGATTATTGGGGGAAAATTTCTTCCGGCATTCAAAATGTCCAGGATTATTCCCAGACCTATGGTTTGGGCAATAACATCCAAAATGCGTTGAAATCATTGGAAAGCACTTTTGCCTTGGCGGCGGGCGGAATTTTCAACACCATCTACGCCTTTTTCGGCGGCATGGTTTCTTTCGTTGTGATTTTAGTCGTCACTTTTTATATGGCAGTGGAAGAGCAGGCGGTGAAAAGGTTTGCGCGCTCGGTGATTCCCGTAAAATATCAGCCGTACTTCACTCACTTAGTTAATCGCATTCAGGAAAAAATCGGTTTTTGGGTGAGAGGACAGCTTCTGTCGTCTTTGATTATTTTTGCCTTGTCTTGGGTCGGTTTGTTTTTTTTGGGCGTAAAATACGCTTTAATTTTAGCATTTTTAACCGGTGTCATGGAATTGATTCCTTATTTTGGTCCGTTTGTCGGCGGCATAGCGGCGGTTTTTATCGCCTTTACCCAGTCGCCAATTTTGGCTTTTTGGGTGATTGTGTTTTATATTATCGTGCAACAGCTGGATAATCACTTCGTGACGCCGAAAATAATGGAAAAAACCGTCGGTCTTAATCCAATCATTACCATTATCGCTATTTTGGTTGGCGTGAAATTGGCCGGCATTTTGGGTATTATTTTGGCGGTGCCGGTAGCGACATCATTAAGCATAATTTTGGAAGATGTTTTGGAAATTAAAAAAGAAGAGGGCGAGACAATTTAAAAATTAAAATATTTTTATAAATAATTTTTGAACCTAAATTTTAGGTTCATAAGAGGAGATTGATTTATGAATCATAAACCAATAAAGCGCGGGATGTCGGAAATGGTGGAAGACGATATGAACGCGGAGAATCAGGGCCTGGCTTATCAGCCGGCTGAAAACGAAGGCGGAGGAAAGGCCGTCGGCATTATCATTGCCATCATGGCGGCGGTGATTGTTTTTGCCGGCGCTTGGTATATGCTCGCCAATTACACCAATTTGAATCTGCCGGGCAAAAAGGCGACCGCCGGCGCTGATTTGAAAAATTGGCAGGCGGTGTTTTTAGTCAACGGCCAGGTTTATTTCGGCAAGATCAAGGATGTCAAAAGCGACAGCCTCACCTTGGCCGATATTTATTATTTGCAGGTGGTAACCAAGCCGTTGCAAACCACGCAAACCGGCCAGGCAGTTTCGCCGACCGACCAGGCGCAGCAGCAGCTTACCTTGATTAAGCTCGGCAATGAGCTCCACGGTCCGACCGATGAAATGGTGATTAACCGTCAGCAAATTTTGCTCACGGAAAAATTAAAAGAAGATTCCCGCGTGGTGCAGGCCATCGCCGATTATTTAAAAAAACAGCAAGAGCAATAAATTTTTTTGCTACCGTCCCTCCCTCGCATTGCGGGGGAGGGATTTTTTGGTTGGAATGTGGTATAATTAACCAGTGATATGGCAAATATATTTTCCAAATTCAAGGATGGCAATGAATATTTGACTTTGATTGAAGCGGCAAAAGTTATGCCTTACGGCCTTAACCATCTTTTAGCGATGGCAAAATCCGGCCGGCTAAAATCTTTTAAAATGGGCGAGGATTGGCTTACGACCAAAGATTGGCTGGCGGAATTTCAGCGCGAGATTAAAGCTGAACTGGAAAAAGAAATCAACGCGGTTGGCGCCATCGGCCTGCACGCCGCGCGCTGGGCGCGTTTGGCGCCGAAAAAAACCGGGTTGAGGGGAAAATTGAAGAAAATTTTCGGCCGGAAATGATGGTTGCTATTTTTCGGTTTTTTACCTAAGATAGGTAAGCGCTAATAATTCAAAATTTAAAACTATGGCTAAAGAAAATAACGATTTAATGCAGAAAATCGTCTCTCTCGGCAAAAGGCGGGGATTTATTTTCCCCGGTTCGGAAATTTACGGCGGTTTGGCCAATTCTTGGGATTATGGTCCGCTCGGGGTGGAATTGAAAAACAACATCAAGCGCGCCTGGTGGAAAGCGATGGTGCAAACGCGCGCCGATATTGTCGGCTTGGACAGCGCGATTTTGACACCCCGCGCCGTTTGGGAAGCATCCGGCCATTTGGAAAGTTTTACCGACCCGCTGGTGGAATGCAAAAAATGCCACGAAAGATTCCGCGCCGACCAACTGACGGAAAAATCCTGCCCGGCCTGCCACGGGGAATTGACTGCGGCGAAAAAATTCAATCTGTTGATGAAAACTAATTTAGGCGCGGTGGAAGGCGAGCAGAGCGAAGCGTATTTGCGCGGCGAGACCTGCCAAGGAATTTATTTGAATTTTTTAAATATCAAAGACGCGACGCGCCGAAAATTGCCTTTCGGCATCGCGCAAATCGGCAAGGCGTTTAGAAATGAAATTACGCCGGGCAATTTTATTTTTCGCACGCGCGAATTTGAACAAATGGAGATGCAATATTTCGTTGCGCCCAAAGAAGCGAAAAAGTATTTTGACCTGTGGAAGGATTGGACGATGGCTTGGTATCAGAAGTACGCCCATCAAGGCGATAATCTTCGCTGGCGCGAGCATCAAAAAAATGAATTGGCGCATTACGCCAAAGAAGCATGGGATATTGAATATCAGACGCCATTCGGCGAGGGCGGTTGGAGCGAGTTCGCCGGCGTCCACAATCGCGGCGATTGGGATTTGTCGCGCCATTCAAAATTCAGCGGCGTTGATTTGAGTTATACCGACGAAGAAACCAAAGAAAAATTCATCCCTTGGGTGCAAGAAGTTTCCATGGGCGCTGACCGCGCGGTTTTATTGTTCTTGCTTGACGCTTATTTGGAAGTGGAGACGCGGAGCGGGGAAGAAGATTCCAAACATGAAAAAGAAGTGGTGTTGAAATTGCATCCGGATTTGGCGCCGATTAAAATC
>CAZLRS010000025.1:0-3995 GCA_964562085.1 uncultured Gammaproteobacteria bacterium
TGGAAGTGCAGAGTTCATATATCAAATTGGGCGAATTGTTCGCGCGCACGATTTTTGTCGTTGAATATCCGAGATACATCAATATCGGCTGGTTCGCGCCGATTATCAATATGGATATCACCGCGGACTTGGCGATTTATTTATATCCGGTGAAGGCATCGGTCATCTTGAAGCAATTAAAGAAAAAAGTCGGCAACTTGCAGGCGGATTTGATCGCCTCGGCGGAAAAAGGCGCGCCGAGAGATCCGTTGCGCGAAACCGCGTTGCGCGATATTGAAAAATTAAGGGACGATTTAACCCAGGGCGTGGAACATTTTTTCCAGTCGGCGCTTTACATTACGATTTACGCCAAGACCTTGGAAGAATTGGACCGTTTGAGCGAGCGGGTGGAAAATGTTTTCGGTTCCACCTTGGTTTTTTCCAAGCGGGTTTTTTATCAGGCGGAACAAGGATTTAATTCCACTTTGCCGGCCATGGTTGATAATCTGCAAGTGTTATGCAATATGAACACTTCGCCGGCCGCCAGCTCATTCCCGTTTGTTTCTTCAGACCTCACTTCCGACGAGGGCATTTTATACGGCATTAATCGCCACAATAACAGTTTGATTTTGTTTAATCGGTTTTCTTTGCAAAACGCGAATATGGTGGTTTTCGCCACTTCCGGCGCGGGCAAATCCTATGCCATCAAGCTGGAGGTGTTGCGCAGTTTGATGCTTGGCACGGATATTATCATTATTGACCCGGAGCGGGAATACGCTCATTTGTGCGAAGCGGTTGGCGGCACTTATGTTGATATTTCTTTGAATTCCGAAAGCAAAATCAATCCGTTTGATTTGCCTCGGGCGATCGGCGAAGATGCCAAGCCGGGCGATATTATTCGGAGCGCGGTGATTACGGCGAAGGGCTTGATTCGGTTGATGATCGGCAATATCACGTATGAAGAGGACTCCATTATTGATCGCGCGTTGCTGGAAACTTACGCCAAAAAAGACATTACGCCGGACGCGGACTTAAGCCAGATTGAACCGCCGGTAATGCGGGATTTTCAAGATATTTTGGAAGGCATGGCGGGGGCGGAGAATATCGTTTTGCGGCTGAAAAAATTTACGGAGGGCACTTTTTCCGGCTTGCTCAATAATCCGACGAACGTGGCGATGAAAAATCAGTTGGTGGTTTTCAGCGTCCGCGATTTGGAAGATGAATTGAAGCCAATGGCGATTTATACCATTGTCAATTACATTTGGAATGTCGTCAGAAGCGAGATTAAAAAAAGGATTTTAGTGATTGACGAGGCGTGGTGGCTGATGCAACGGGAGGACTCGGCGAAATTTATTTTCGCGTTGGTGAAACGGTGCCGGAAATATTATTTGGGCGTAACGACGATTACCCAGGACGTTAATGACTTTCTCACTTCGCCTTACGGCCAGGCCATCGTTAATAATTCGGCGTTGCAATTGCTGATGAAGCAGTCGCCGGCGGCGATTGAACAAATTAAAAAAACTTTTCTGCTCACTCAAGGCGAGAAATATCTGCTCTTGGAATGCGGGGTGGGCGAAGGCATCTTTTTCGCCGGCGCCAGGCACGCGGCGATCAAGGTGGTTGCTTCTTATTCCGAGGACCAGCTGATTACTTCCGACCCGCGCCAGCTGTTGGAAATTGAGCAGGCAAAAAAAGAATTTGAAGAAGCGATGAGGCAAGAGGAAAGTTAGAAATTGCCAATTGCCAATTTTTATTTTAATTATAATTTTATTGTATGTTTAATTGGCGGAAAATAACCATCATTGGTCTGGTCGTGATTTTAATCGTGGCCTTGCTCTTTTTGTTTTTAATGATTTTTAAAGGCAAGCCGAAAGAAGAGCCGATTGATGCCAATCAGCCGAATTCGGATATTGCCAGGCAGTTGGAACAGTTACCGCCGCCGGTGGCGGATAGTTATCCCTTGGCGTTAAAACAGCTCGCCTTCTCTTTCGCGGAACGTTATGGCAGTTATTCCAATGAAGTTAATTTTAAAAATTTGGCGGACTTGAAACCGTTGATGACTTTAGCCATGCAACAAAAAGTTGACGCGATTATTCGGGCCGGGGAAGCGGCCGGCAGTTATGCCGGCATCAACACGCGGGCGCTGTCCAGCGAGCTGGTTTCGTCGGCCGGCAACAAAACGGCGATTATGATAAAAACGCAACGGGAAAAAATGACCGGCAGTCCGGTCCAAGCGGAAATATTTTATCAGGATTTGCTTTTGAATTTTGTCAAAGCGGGGGAGGAATGGCTGGTTGACGGCGCGGAGTGGAAATAAAATTTAAAACCCCTTACGTCATCCCGGCGAATGCCGTGATCCAGGCAATTATGAAATGGCATATTAAGGTTTAATAATTGGTTAGAGATGTAAATGTCCTTAAAATATTTAAGTGATTTAATTATTGATTTATTATTTCCTCGACGCTGTCTCGGTTGCGGAAAGTATGATACTTGGCTTTGCGCCGAATGCCGAAAAAGTTTTTTGCCCAACAGGAATTATCTCTGCCCGGTTTGCCGGAATTTTCAGTCAAACAGCGTTTGTCCGCGGTGCCGGCCGAAATCTTTTTTAGATGGTTTGTGGATTTTAGCCGATTACGACAATCCAATCACGCAAAAATTAATCCAGCTGATTAAATATCATTATGTAGCTGATTTGGCCGGCGAGCTGGATGGATTAATCAAAGATTATTTTTATTCTGCTTCCGGTTGGCGGGAAGAATTCATCTTGGTTCCGGTGCCGCTGGCGCGGAAGCGTTTTTTATCTCGGGGCTTCAATCAGGCGCAATTAGTCAGCGAAGCCATCCAACGCGTTTTCGGCAATCAGATTGAAAAAGAAATTTTGTGGCGAAAATTTTATCGCCGGCCCCAAGTCGGTTTGGAAGCGGGAAAACGCCGGGAAAATATTAAGGGCAATTTTGCTTTGCGCGCCGGCGACTTTAATCATTTGAAAAATAAAAAATTGGTTTTGGTTGATGATGTCTTTACCACCGGCGCGACTATGCAGGAATGCGCCAGAATCCTGAAAGAAAACGGATTTTTGGATGTTTGGGGGCTGGTTATCGCTCGGGGCTGACGCCTTGAATTTTTTAGAGAAAAATGATACAATATCGAGGTTGGATTTTAGCTGTTAGCTTTTAGACCTTTGTTTTTTTAAAACTTAAAAAGTTAAAAGTTAATTGTTAACTGTTAATAGTTATTATGGAGAGGTGGCTGAGTGGTCGAAAGCGGCACGGTGCTAACGTGTTAAGGATGAAAGTCCTTCGTGGGTTCAAATCCCACCCTCTCCGCACTTCGCTTCTCGCTATCGCTCGAAGCTTCGTACGGCAAGCCGCATTTCAATAAAGATTGCGATGGCAGTAAGTGAAGAAGTGCGCCCTACGTAGCTTATAGCGGAGTAGGGGCGAAACTGGGAGGACAATATGTATTTTGTTTATATAATTAAAAGTGAGCAATACAATAGTTATTATGTTGGTTTTTCGGAAGATTTGAGGGAACGCCTAAAAAAACATAATGAAAAAGGAGATAGATATACTTCTGGTCGCGGACCCTGGAAATTAGTTTGGTATTGCGTTTTCAATGATGAAAAAATAGCGTTTGATTTTGAAAAATATTTAAAGGGTGGTTCCGGCATCGCATTCATGAGGAAACATATTTTAAAGTCAAAAGTTAATAGTTAAAAGTTAACAGTTAATAGCTATTATGGAGAGGTGGCAGAGTGGTCGAATGCGACAGTCTTGAAAACTGTTAGGCCTCTCAAGGGTCTCGTGAGTTCGAATCTCACCCTCTCCGCACTTCGCTTCTCGCTATCGCTCGAAGCTTCGTACGGCAAGCCGCGTTTCAATAAAGATTGCGATGGCAGTAAGCGAAGAAGTGCGCCCTACGTAGCTTATAGCGGAGTAGGACGAGAATTCAAATTCGCTTATCGCTATCGCTCGAAGCTTCGTACGGCAAGCCGCGTTTCAATAAAGATTGCGATG
>CAZLRS010000025.1:4095-7041 GCA_964562085.1 uncultured Gammaproteobacteria bacterium
GCAGTAAGCGAAGAAGTGCGCCCTACGTAGCTTATAGCGGAGTAGGACGAGAGTTGTGACCGAATTTCATTTTTATAATTTTTTAAATTTTATAACCAAAACCCATATGCTTCAAAATCAAAATGAAAAATTAAGCGAAGTCGCTTTTTCCTGGCGTTTTCCCGAGTATCAAAAATTCAAAAAAACCGCCCCTTGGTACGTGATTTCTTTAATCGTTTTAGGTTTGCTGATTTGGCTGGCAATAGCCACCAGCAATCCTTTGTTCGCGGTTTTTTTGGCGCTGTTTTATCTGGTGGTTTTAATGTACGAACATCGCGACCCGGAAATGATTGATTTTTATTTGACGGCCGATGGGGTCAAGTTCGGCAAGAATTTTTATCCTTATGGCGATTTTGATAATTTTTACGTGATTTACGAAGAAGCGAGCATTAAAAATTTGTATTTGGAATTCAAGAATCCGTTGCGCGCCCGATTGGTTGCGCCATTGGACGACCAAGATGCCGTGGCAATCAGAGAATTTTTATTGTCGCATTTGAAAGAAGATTTAGAGCAGGACAGCGAACCGTTCTCCGAACAATTCCGCCGGTGGTTAAGATTATAATTTTTGTGTCCTCGTGGCTCAGTTGGATACCCGCCCGACCGAATGACTTCGGTCGTTCGGGCGGGGAGCGTCAGCTTGCGGAGCAGTCAGTTTAAAATATGTCCTCGTAGCTCAGTTGGATAGAGCGTCAGCTTGCGGAGCTGAAGGTCGCAGGTTCAAATCCTGCCGGGGACGAATGTTTGGCTTAGGCACACAAGTCGGCCAATTAAATCGAGTTGGCAAGGTAGTTTTCGGCCGGCTAAAAAAATTGGGAATTGAGACCGTAAAGGATCTCATTTTTTATTATCCGTTCAGATATGACGATTTTTCTCGCGTGGTAAAAATCAAGGACTTGCAACCGGGAATGCTGGCGACGGTAAGGGGGAAGATTGAACTTTTGGCCAGTCGGCGGAGTCCGTATAAAAAAAAGATTTTGACTGAAGCGTTTGTCACCGACGGCGCGGGTTCAATCAAAGCGATTTGGTTTAATCAACCATGGATCGCTAAAAATTTGAAAATCGGCGATGAAGTTTATCTGGCCGGCAAGGTGGCTGGTGATTTATTTGACACTTATTTTAATTCGCCGACCTACGAAAAAGTTTCGGCTTTCAATATCAATACCGCCCGGCTGGTGCCGGTTTATCCTTTGACCGAAGGTATTTCGCAAAAGCAACTGCGATTTTTAATGAAGTCGGCGATCAGTTGCGCCAATGAGGTTGAAGATTATTTGCCGGCGACCGTCAAACAAAAAGAAAATTTATCAACCCTGCCGACGGCTTTGAAAGAAATTCATTTTCCCACCGACGCCGAGTCCCTGAATCGAGCCCGAGCGCGCCTGGGTTTTGACGAATTGTTTTTAATTCAGCTTTGGGCGCAGGTTTTAAAAAAGGCGTTGAGCCGCCAAACCGCGCCGGCGATAAAATTTTTTCAGGCGGAAACTAAGGATTTTGTTAAAAAATTCGGCTTTCAATTGACTGATGACCAGAAAAAATCGGCTTGGGAAATTTTGCGTGATTTGCAAAAAACAATGCCGATGAATCGTATTCTTGACGGCGATGTCGGCTCCGGCAAAACCGTCGTCGCTTTAATCGCCGCTTACAATGCCGCTTTGAATGGCGAGCAAACAGTATTAATGGCGCCGACGGAAATTTTGGCGCGCCAGCATTTCAACACGGCGATTAAATTTTTGGATCAGTCCGGTATTCAATACGGGCTTTTGACCCGCGCCCAGATATTTTTCGGCCGGGAAAAAATCGCGAAAAAAGATTTTTTGGAAAAAATCAGCCGGGGCGAAGTCAAGGTGATTATCGGCACGCACGCCTTGATTCAAAAAGAAGTAAAATTCAATAATTTAGGCCTGGTGATAATTGACGAACAGCATCGTTTCGGAGTGGAACAGCGGGAAGCGTTAAGGCGTAAAAATAAAAAGACGCCTCATTTTTTGTCCATGACCGCCACGCCGATTCCCCGAACTTTGGCGTTGACGCTTTACGGCGATTTGGATTTATCCGTCATTAGAGAGATGCCGCTGGGCCGGAAAAAAATTATCACGAAAATTGTCGCGCCGGAAAAAAGGCAATTAGCTTATAATTTCATCAATGAACAAATAAAGTCCGGCCGGCAGGTGTTCGTGGTTTGTCCGCTGATTGACCCGTCGGATAAATTGGGCGTGCGTTCAGTGACTCAGGAATTTAAAAAGCTTAACGAGCAGATTTTTCCTGATTTAAAGATTGGTTTATTGCACGGCCGGTTAAAGCCGGCGGAAAAAGAAGAAATCGCCGGCGCTTTTAATCAAAATGAAATAAAAATTTTGGTCGCCACTTCGCTGATTGAAGTTGGCATTGATGTGCCGAACGCCACGGTGATGATGATTGAAAGCGCGGAAAGATTCGGCTTGGCGCAATTGCATCAATTCCGCGGGCGGGTCGGCCGAAGCGAGCATCAATCGTTTTGTTTTTTATTCAGCGACAGCGGTGATTTGAAAACCATTGAAAGATTGCAGTCGCTGGTTGATTGCCACGACGGTTTTGCTTTGGCGAACAAGGATTTGGCGTTGCGCGGCGCCGGCGAGATTTACGGCTATGAGCAATCGGGTTTCGCCAATCTGAAAATCGCGGATTTAAACGATTTGGAATTGATTAAAAAAACCCGCGCCAGCGCTCGGGAGTTTGTGGAAAATAATCGGCTGGAAGATTTTCCGCTCTTAAAAAAGAAAATCAACGAGCTCGGCTTTTCCGAGCATTTGGAATAATTATCCCCAGCTTATTTGACAAAAGCCGGTTGGCTTGCTATCATTAAAAACAGTTCATTTGGCAATAAAAAAACTTAATTTTAACCAAAAATAAAGGAGGCAAGGCATAAATTTT
>CAZLRS010000025.1:7051-7642 GCA_964562085.1 uncultured Gammaproteobacteria bacterium
TGCCGGCAAATTAAAAAAAGAAAGGGTTAAAAAAGCAGTGGAAAGCGGTTATTTTTGTTCAATGTGCCAATTGGTGTTTCACGCCTTGGCTCAAGATGCTATTAAAAGAGGCGACGGTAGGGCCATGGAGCGTGAAGGAGTGGTGCAGTTTAGCAACGGCAGTTATGGCTGTATGGCTTGCGTGCGCAATCAGGCGGTCAAGATCGCGCGCAGGGTGAGAGATATTGACCCCGGTTACGACTGGGAAAGAAAGGCCAGCGCGATATTTACGCCGGCACAGCTCGCCGAATTTTCTCACGAGGCATTGGCCCACGTGAAGAAAATTAAGACAGGAAAGATTGACTGCGGAATCAGACAAAATGTCTGGCTGGCGCAAACCACGATAAAAGAAATTACCGGGGTTATGTCTCGCTTTAAACTCTCGCCGGCTATGATGGTCGCCGTGAAGGTCTAATCGCGAAAAAATTTGTGCGAATTTTCCCCCAAAGGGGTTCTGTTAAAATAGAGCCCCTTTTTCAATTTGAAAATTTTACTCACCCCATTACGTCATCCCAGCGAAAGCTGGGATCCAGGATTTGCAAGCGTGAGTCC
>CAZLRS010000026.1:0-7309 GCA_964562085.1 uncultured Gammaproteobacteria bacterium
TTCGCGCGAAGGCAATGTGATCACTTTTGAAAAATTTTATCATCAGGTTTTGAATCGCGCTTTGGCGGAAACCAAGGCGCGGCATCAAGATTGGCCGGCGGATAAAATCAAGCAGACCGCCGAGAAAATCGCGGTCTCGGCCATCAAGTTCAATATGCTTAAAGTGGGCAAAAACAGCGTGATTGTTTTTGACATTGACGAGGCGTTGAGTTTTGATGGCTTTTCCGCTCCCTATATCTTATATACTATCTCCCGCGTCAACAGCATTTTCCGCAAAAATAAAACCAAAGTCGCGTCTGTTGATTTTTCCAAACTGCAAGCCGAATTGGAAAAAGAATTGATTTTAAAGCTGGCGGAATTTCCGGAAGTGGCGGAGCTGGCGCTGAAAAGCTATGAACCGAGCGAAATGGCGAGATACCTTTTTGAATTGGCGAAATTGTTTGCCAATTTTTACCAGCAGCTGCCGATTCTCACCGCCGAACTGAAAACCAAACAAGCGCGCTTGGCGCTGGCTTCGGCCGTCCGCCAGGTCTTAGAAAACGGGCTGGGGCTTTTGGGCATTGGCGCGTTGATTGAGATGTAGAACTAACTATTATTTATGAACGGGAATCATCAAGAAAAAAAAGTCATGCCGAAAGCCGGAGCGATTTTTCATGACAATAATTCGCCGGTCGGCATTTTATTGTTGCACGGTTTTACCAGCACGACTTACCAATTCAAATACTTGGCGGAATTTTTATCCGCCAAGGGTTTTACGGTTTACGCGCCCCTCATCGCCGGCCATGGCACGACTCCGGACGATTTGCGAAAAAGCAATCCGAGCGATTGGGTGAAATCCGCGGAAGCGGGCTATTGGAAATTAAAAGAAAAATGCGGTAAGATTTTTATTATCGGCAATTCTTTCGGGGGCAATCTGGCGTTTGCTTTGGCGAAAAATAATGAATGTAAAATTGACGGCTTGGTTTCTTTGGGCACGCCAATCAGAATCAGATATCAGTGGCTGATTAATCTGCGTTATTACACATACGGCTGGCTGAAAAAATATTATCGCAAACCGCGGCGGATTTATAAATTGGATTACACGGATATGATTGACGAAATCACTTATCCGGTGATTCCCATCCGAAGCTTGCGCCAATTTTTGGATTTTATCCAAGACGAAACCATCTTAAACTTGGACAAAGTAAAAACGCCGATTTTAATTATCCATGCCAATATTGATCCGGTCGTTGACCCGGAAAGCGCGCAATACATCCATCAGCATATCGGCTCGGAATATAAAATGATTTTTTGGTTTGACAGTCCTGACCATGATTTGGCCAGCGGTGAAAAAAAGGACGAATTATTTGAAAAGATTTATCAATTCATAAATGAAGTTAATAAGAATGTCAACGGACATCAGTAAAACCATTCCGGAAAATATTTTTCGCGCGGCGAGCGCTTACCCGTCAAAAAAAGCGTTGCTTTACAAGCGGGGAGGCGCTTATTTTGCCATTACTTACGGCGAGCTGGAGGCCAAGGCCAAAACTTTTGCTTCGTTTTTGTCGGTGGCGGGCGTCAAGGCCGGCGACAAGGTGGCGATTTTGGCGCGCAATTCCACCCAATGGGCGATTGCCGATTTGGGCGCGATGACGGCGGGCGCGATCAGCGTGCCGGCGCATGCCACTTTGAGCCCGAAAATCATCAATTACATTTTGAATCACAGCGAAGCGAAAATTCTTTTGGTCTACGGCCTGGATTCGCTGAATAAAGTTTTATTGTTCCAAAATGATTTGCCGGATTTGCAGAAAATAATTTTTGTCGGCGAAGCGGGCGAAGAGCAGAAAGAAATTTCCCAAAAAGAAATTATCAGCTGGGACGAGGCGATGGCTATTGGCGAGCGGTCGGCATTCACGCCGGCGGCCGGCGACAGCGAGAGCGTCGCCAGCATCATTTATACTTCCGGCACCACCGGTTTGCCCAAAGGCGCGATGCTCACGCACCGGAATTTTTTGGCCAACGCCGACGCGGTTTTGCGCGCGGTGCCGGTTAATTCGTCCGATATTTTTCTGTCTTTTCTTCCGCTATCTCATGTTTTGGAGCGCTTGGCCGGCTATTACGCGCCGTTGCTTTGCGGGGCGACTATCGCTTACGCCGAAGGGATAAAGCAGTTGAAAGATAACCTGAAAGAAGTGAAGCCGACGATTTTGATTTGCGTCCCGCGGATTTTTGAAAAATTTTACGATGCGGTTTGGGACAGCGTCCGCGCCGGTTCGGCGTTGAAACGCAGATTATTTTTGTGGGCGCTGAAGCAGGAAGCGGGCAGTTGGCGCCGGAGTTTGGCCGACAAATTGGTTTTTAAAAAGGTGCGCCAGGCGTTCGGCGGACGATTGCGGCTCACGGTTTCCGGCGGAGCGAGTTTGGATGAAAAGACCGCGCGATTTTTCGCCAAAATCGGCGTGGCGGTTTTGGAGGGTTATGGCCTTACCGAAACTTCGCCGGTGCTGGCGGTGAATCGCGAAGGCCGGATTAATTTCGGTTCGGTCGGCGAGGCGCTGGACAATGTGGTGTTGAAAATCGCCGAAGATAAAGAAATTTTGGCGCGAGGGCCGAATGTGATGAAAGGTTATTACAAGCATCAAGCCGGCGCTGATGAAGCGATTGATAATGAGGGCTGGTTCCATACCGGCGACCTCGGCTTTTTAGATGACGATGGCTTTCTAACCATTATCGGCCGGAAAAAAGAAATGATGGTCACCTCCGGCGGGAAAAATATCTGGCCCGAAGTGCTGGAGCAGGCGATTGTCCGCGATCGGTTTGTCGCCCAGGCGATGGTCGTCGGCCATAATCGCAAATTCGTTTCGGCGCTGGTCGCGCCGGACTGGGAGGAAGTCGGAATTTATCTGAAAGAAAACCATCTGCCCATGCGCGACCAAAGCGATTTAATCAAAGATGAAAAAATCATCGGCCTATTCCAAGAGCGAATGGAAAAAATCAACGAGGATTTGGCGGACTATGAAAGAATCCGGGCTTTCCGTTTGCTATCCGCGGAATGGTCGCAAGAAAAAGACGAGCTCACCCCCACCTTAAAACTCCGCCGTTCGGCGATTGAAACCAAATATCGGAAAGAGATTGAAAATATGTATGTCTAATAATTTTTAACCTCCCTCAATCGTCATTGCGAGAAGTCCAGATGCATTCGGGACGCCGAAGCAATCTAATGCGATTTGACAAAGTTTTTGTAATTTTGTATAATGCAATCACAATCTAAAAATATGAAAAAAGTTAAACAAATTAAACACATGAATTTGACCTGCCAGATTGGCTGGGCTTATGATACCCAGTCAATTTTTCCTCGTGGTTTAGCCCGGGCAGTGTTTAAATTGTTTAGTCAAATTTAATCTTCAAAAACAATTTTCCAAAACTTCCTCGGCTAGACAGGCCGAGTTTTTTAATTTTAAAACTAGAAAGGAGATGATTTTTCAAACTCAAGAAAAGCTCACTCCTGTCTATCGCACATACATAATTCAATAAAACAAAAGGAGGTGTTTCATTATGAAAACATCTATGATTACGCGCAACATCCGGTTGTACTTTCTGTTTGAATTGTTAAGGGAGCCGCTCTTTTGGGGCGCGATCTTAATCACCTACATCCAGCGAGTATCGGGCATGACGCTAGCGGACATCTTTTTCATGGAGTCCGTCTGCGTCATTGGTTTGGTGATTTTGCAAGTGCCGACGGGCATGCTGGCGGATTTGTTCGGCCGGCGGCTGACTATTTTTATCGGCAGCGGTTTTATCGCCGTCCAACTTATCATTATTTCCAGCGCCACCAGTCCTTTGGGAATTTGGCTGGCCAATCTGATTTGGGTTGTCGGTTATTCTTTGGCTGACGGCGCTGATTCATCTTTGATTGTTGACACGTTAAAGTCGGTCAACCGCGAAGATGAATACAAGATCATTGCCGGCCGGGCCATTGCCTGGCGTTTGCTGGCGATGGCGCTTGGCGCGCTCGCGGCCGGCTACATGGCGGAAATAAATTTGCGCCTGCCGTTGATTGCCAGTTCAATTTTTATTCTGGCCAACTGCGCGGTGGCATATTTGTTTGTTGAACCGCCCCGGGCTAAAGCGGAAAACCGCGGATTTAAAAGCTACGCCAATTTTATGAAGGCCAGCATCCTCTTTGTCGCCAATCATAAAGAGATCAAGTGGATTATCGGATTCTTGGCATTGATCAGCGTCGTGTCCAAGCTCTGGTTTTTCACCTACAACCCGTATTTTGAGTTGGTCGGCTTGGAGTTGCGGTATTTCGGCTGGATTTTTTTCGGCTTGAATATTATTGCCGCGATTTCCAGCTACTATGCCGGTTGGATCTCCAAACGATTGAGCGAACGGGCGAGTATTATCTGGATCATGCTATTGATCGCTCTGCCGATTCTGATTATGGGTTCATGGGTGATGAAGGCGGCGGCGTTAATGGTTCTGTCGCAAAACTTGGTGCGAGGATATTTTACGCCTTTCACCAATCAATTGATGCACTGCCATCTTAACTCGGAAAATCGAGCGACGGTAATGTCCATCAAGTCGGCCGTTTGCTACCTCGGCCAAGCGATTGGCTTATGGCTGTTCGGCCTGGCGCTCGGATTATTTCCGCTCCCGCTTTGCTTGCAACTTCTCGGGCTGTTCATGCTCGCCATCGGCTTGTTCCTATTCATCGCTTACGGGAAAATTTTTTCCGGAGGCAACAATAATGGACCAGCGGAATAAACGGCCAAAAAATAAAACCAAAGCGCTAAAACGTTACCAAAACGTTTTAGCGCTTTTTAATTTGACAAGGAGATTTTTATGTGGTAGTTTAATATACAATAGTTCATTACAAAATAGCGAAAAAATCCAATAAAAACGTTTAGAAAGGAGGCCGTGAGCCATGATGATTACTAATGCTATATATGTGCATAATTGTTATTGCGCAAACTGCAAATTAAAGTTTGGCGGTTTACCAGACGTTGAAGGCAATATCCGGTGCCCTTTATGTGGAAAGTCGATTAATAAGAATGTCCAGGGTGTTGCCAGAGTTGATAGGTTTACTTACCATTGTCATCGGTGCAATTTATTATTCAGCGCTAAAACTGATGAATTGCCGGTAGTTTGTCCTAATTGCTCAAAGAAAAGGAGGTGAGCGGTGATGTTAGGCATTAATTTGAAAAAGTTGAGTCACAGATTGGCTCGGGTTGACCGGCACTTGCTGGCAACCTTAGCGGTTCGTATTGGCAAGGCCAGTTTGTCTGATTTGGTGGCGCAAGCTAAAAGAAAGACAGACGGCCCGGTTTATCCGGTTTTAAGGAAATCAGTTGAAGACCAGCGCCTGGCCTTAGCGGAAAAATGGGCTGGCGATTTAGGCCTTGACCCTGATTATGCCGCCACGGTTATCTTTGGCGCGATTTCCGAATCCTGCCGTGAACAGGCGATGTATATGCATCAGCATTTAAATGACGTCAATTTAGATGAGGATGATCCGGAAGCTGTTTGGCAATTTCAACGCAGCGAGTTATTGCGCCTGACTGAAGCCGTAGCCGAAAAGTATGACCAGATGAATGCTGATTTTTTTGGGACTACGCTGTATCTTAAGTTTGAACAAGGCGAAATCGCCAGAACCATTGATGGTCTTGATGATCTCGGTTTGGCCTTGGATTTAGGGTGCGCTACCGGCACTAAAGCCCTCATGCTTGGCCGGCATTTTCAGCAGGTTATTGGCTACGACATTAGTCCCAAGATGATTCAGCGGGCGGTAAACAAGTCAAATCACTCGGGAAACGTCAGCTTTAAAGTAGCTGATTTGGAAGACGGTATTCCGCAAGCAGATTCCTCGGTGTCATTGGCGCTGATGAATTTGGGTACTGCCAGCGACATCAGACAGATTGATCAGTTATTGGTTGAAATAAAAAGAGTTTTGAAACCCAGTGGCAAATTCATTCTTTCTTTTTATAACGCCGATAGTTTGTTGTCGCAATTAGGATTTTTACCTTGGCCGGCTTCATTGGCGGCGATGGTTGATTCTGACAAGCGCTGTCTGGAAGTACATTTTGAGAAAAAAGTTTTTTTAATTCATGCGCGGCCATATAGCGTTAAAGAGGTGGAAAAGCTTCTGAAACGTCATGGCTTGGCGACAGAAAAAACTCTTACTCATCCGACGGTTAGCGCAATTTTGCCAGAGGGCATTCTCTTTACAGAGGAATTCAACGCTTATGGCAAAATTATTAAAGGCAGCCGTTGTCGCTCGGCTAAAACGAAAAAGACCTATAATGCTAAAGTAAAAAAATCCTTGGATAAGTTAGATAAAGAATTGGCAACGTCATCTTTGAATCTTGGTGCTTATATTATTGTGGTAGGCGGCAAGAAGCAATAGCCAGCTAGCCGATTAAATTAATCGATCTAATAAGGGTTTCATAAATTATGAAACCCTTTTATTTTCAATAAAAAATC
This sequence comes from uncultured Gammaproteobacteria bacterium, assembly GCA_964562085.1. GTDB lineage: Bacteria > Patescibacteriota > Patescibacteriia > 2-01-FULL-39-33 > 2-01-FULL-39-33 > CAZLRS01. The sequence continues at coordinate 6,463 of CAZLRS010000026.1, forward strand.
CCTTAGCAATAAGAATTTATTTGCTAAGGGATGAATTTGTGGCGTGGCAGGCGCGGCGGGATTCGAACCCGCGGTGCTAGTTTTGGAGACTAGTGGTTTAGCCATTAACCGACGCGCCCGTTTAAAGAACCTTGATAATATCAGATCCTATACCATTTATCTAAAAATGTCAAGAGGCGTAAGATCTTTACAAAATTATTTATTAATGCTATAATTTTAAGAATTCTAAAATGATTGGTTTTAGAATAGATCTTTAAAATACAAACAAGGAGAAGCGAAATGAAACTCATCCTCTTAGATCTAGACAACACACTAATTAATGCCGATTATCATCTCACGGTGCCGGAAAACGAATTCCGTAACGTGATAAAAAAATTGGCCAAAAAAGGTACTTATGTGGGGCTTTGTTCGGACTCCGCAACAATAACGCTCCGCCAGTGGGCAGAGCGTCTTGGACTTACTGGGTCAATTATTGCGGAACGTGGAGCGGTTGTGTGGGATTCGGCACGACAAATTGAAATCGTCATCGATATTTCTGGCACAGCATGGTTCCGTGAACTTCGACAATCTTTCATTAATGCTGCTATGCAGAATTTTCCCAGCGCAACTATTATAATTGGAGATGCCACAAGATTCGTCAAGGATCGATGCATAAACGCCGGATTGACGCAGCAAGTTATTGCAATTAATGGTTTTCGAGTGGCGAGTTTTTCCTTCTTTGCGTGTCGTCTTAAAAATGATCAACCGGTATTGGATTCAGATCCGAAGCTTCTTAAACATGCCGGCGAGCTGGTTGTGGAAATTGCGAGAACGTACGGCAAAAGAAAAGAAGATTTGTTTTGGGATG
>CAZLRS010000027.1:0-2449 GCA_964562085.1 uncultured Gammaproteobacteria bacterium
CCGTCCATCTCCGCGGTTTCTTTTGAGATCAAGCCCTGTTTGTAAAGCGCCAGCAAGGAATTTTCCATCGTGATCATGCCTTCTTTAGCGCTGGTTTGAATGACGGTATTCAGTTGCGCCACTTTATTTTCCCGAATCAAATTCGCCACCGCCGGCGTATTCAGCATAATCTCTCTCGCCGCCACGCGTCCGCCTTCAGTTCTCGGCAATAATCTTTGGGCGATAATCGCCTGCAAAGTGATGGAAATTTGCGCTCGAATTTGATTTTGTTGGTGCGGCGGGAAAATATCAATAATGCGGTCAATGGTTTGGGCGGCGCTGTAAGTGTGCAAAGTGGCAAAAACCAAATGTCCGGTTTCCGCTAAAGTAATCGTGGTGGCGATAGTTTCCAGATTGCGCATCTCGCCGACCATAATCACGTTCGGGTCTTGGCGCAAAACATGAACCAAGCCGTTTTGGAAAGAAAGCATATCCGAGCCCAGTTGCCGCTGGCGGATTAAGCTTTTTATCGGTTTGAAAATAAATTCAATCGGGTCTTCCAGAGTGATGATATTGGTACTGCGATTTTTATTGATGTAGTCAATCATCGCCGCCAGCGATGTGGATTTGCCGCAACCGGTCGGGCCGGTCAAAAGCACCAACCCGCGGTCTAAATTGCAGATGTCATAAACCACCGGAGGCATCGTTACTTCTTCCATCGTCGGCAATGTCGCCGGAATGGTGCGGGCGGACAAGCCGATATTGCCTTTTTCCCAATGCAAGTTAATCCTAAAGCGCGAACTGTCCGGGGTTTCGTAAGCCAAATCCAATTCTTTTTCAATGATGAATTTTTTGAATTGGCTGTCGGCTAAAATTTCCCGGACCAAGTATTCTATTTCTTTTCCGCTCAAGGCCTTTTTATCCACGGCTTTCAAGACGCCGTCCAGGCGGATGTACGGTGGTAATCCGGCTATCAAATGGAAGTCGGATGCTTTCTGGGCGATGGCTTTTTGCAAGAAATTATTCAAGCTCATTTTTATTTGATTAAATAATTATTTGGTCCAATTTTTTTTCGCCAAAGCGTTTTTAGCCGCCGCCACTTGCGCCTCCTGCTTGCTGGTGCCCGTGCCTTTGGCCACTAATTCTTTATCCAGATAAACGCCGACATTAAAGGTTTTGGCGTGGTCGGGTCCGAACGAATCAATCACTTTGTAAGTCGGCGTAACGCCGGTTTTTTCCTGCGCCGCTTCTTGGAGCTGGCTTTTCGGGTCTAGGTAAAGCTTGTTTTCCAAAATCACTTTGAATTTGGCGATGATATTTGTTTGAATGAATTTTTTTACTTTTACCAGGCCTTGGTCAAGAAAAATCGCGCCGATAATCGCCTCCAAAGCATTGGCTAAAATGTATTGGCGGGCTTTGGTGTTGGCATCTTTGGATTCGCCCTTGCTTAAAGATAAAAAACTCTCAAAGCCAAGCTCAAAAGCGATGCCGGCTAAAGTCGTGCTGTTCACCAAGCTGGCGCGCCAGTTGGTGAGCTCGCCTTCCGGGTTAGGGTAGTTTTTAAAAAGATATTCGGTGACAATCAATTCCAGCACTGCGTCGCCCAAAAATTCCAGCCGTTCGTTTTGGTCTAATTTGAATTCCGGATGTTCATTGAGAAAAGAGCGGTGCGTCGTCGCTTCAATCAGCAGATTTTTATTTTTAAAAACGACGCCGATTTTTTTCTCTAATTTTGATAGGTCCTTCATTAGTTTTCTTTTATTTCAGTTTTTAGTTCACTGGTTTTTTGCTTATCAATTTCTTTTTCGCCCATTTCTTTGTAAATGGCGCCCAGGACGCCGTTGACGAATTTGCCGGACGATTCTCCGCCGAAGGTTTTGGCCAGTTCAATTGCTTCATTGATTGCCACTTTGGCGGGAATGTTTTCGTCAAACTTTAATTCAAAAACGCCTAACCGCAAAACATTGCGGTCAACAATGGTGATTTGGTCCAGGGGCCATTCCGGCGCGAACTTGGTGATGAGAGCGTCAATTTCCTCCTGGCGTTTCAGCACGCCGTCAACCAAATATTTGATAAATTCGCCATCATCAAATTCCGGCGCGAATTCCTGCCGATTTTGCTTGATAATTTGCTCGGGGTCGTCCTTGCGGTCGTTGAAATCCCATTGGTACAAAGTTTGCACGGCGATAGTCCGAGCGAGATGTCGATTGGACATAACTAATAATTTTTAATTTTCAATTTTACAATTTTCAATTTATATTCCATGTTATGCGTTCTATGTTCCATAGCTTTACTCCTTCTCCGCTCTCAACTTCTCTTTCCGGTCCTGCGCTTTTTGTTTGACGGTTTTCTTTTTTAGCTTGATCGTCAGAATTGGTTTTTGCCGATAAACGCCGCAAGCGCCGCAAGCATGGTGAGGCAAAACCGGTTTGCCGCATTTCGGGCAATCGTTGGTTTTGGTTTTTTTTAA
>CAZLRS010000027.1:2459-7059 GCA_964562085.1 uncultured Gammaproteobacteria bacterium
AAGGCGAAATGAGCCGCCCGGGTTTTTTTTGAAGAATTGGTCCTCCGCTGTGTTGGAACTCCCATAAAAATTTCTGATTATTTATTAATAACTGAATGAATTATAACAGGATTTAAATGTAAGAGCAAGGGGCGTCAGTCCTTTAGTTTTTTATAAAATTACTCAACTCTTCCGGCAGGGGACTTTCAAATTCATACTTTTTTTTGTCCGGACCGGTGAAGGCCAGGCGCGCGGCGTGCAGAAATATTCGGCCGATGGCCGCCTTTTTTTGCTGGCCGTGAAAATATAATTTGTCGCCGACAACCGGATGGCCGTAAGCCAATAAATGCACTCGGATTTGATGCGTCCGGCCGGTGAAAATTGCCACCTCCAACAGCGTGTAATTTTTGAATCTTTGAATGACGCTGAAATCGGTAATCGCTTTTTTGTCGCGGCCGCCGAATTTCTCGTTCTTTGCTAAAGGATGGGCGGCGAACAGCCCGTCCTTCACTTTTGAACGGCCGATGGGAAAATTAATTTCGGCTTCATCGGCTTCCACTTCGCCGTAGACCAGCGCCAGATATTTTTTTACGATTTTATGCTCTCGGAATTGTTCTTTGAAATAATCAAAAGCGCCTTGGCTTTTGGGAATAATCATCAGGCCGGAAACTTCTTTGTCCAAGCGGTGGACGATCGCCGGCCGTTCCGGGCTCTCGCCAATCTTGCTTAATTCGGGATATTTCTCCATCAGCCAATCAACCAAAGTGCCGGTTTCGTTTTTTTCGGTGGGATGAACGAGTAGGCCGGGAGGTTTATTAATAATCAGAAAGTCATCATTGTTTTTGATGATTTTTATTGATTGTAATAGCTTGCTCGCCTCGGCTCCTCCCGGAATTTCTAATTTTAAATTTCTAATTTCTAATTTTGAGTTTTGATTTTTTAATTTTAAATTTTGAATTTCTATCTCATCATTTATTTTTAAAAAACGGTGCGGTAGGACTTTTTTGCCATTAACCAAAATCATCGCGTCGCCGATCATTTTTTGGATTTTAGCGCGTGACAAATCCGCCAGCCGGTCGGTTAAAAATTTATCCAGCCGCTGGTCCTTGCCCTCCTCGTCAATTGTAATTTTATTTTTGTCCATGCAGCAATCTTTTTCTTTCTTCTTCGTAAAATTTGATGTCCGGGTGCATTGCTTTCAATTCGTCGTCTTTTAATTCGTTTAATTCTTTAACGCGCCGAGTCAAATATTCTTTCTCGTTTTTTTCCGGGCTGTCCAACATTTCGCCCAAAAGCGCGTTCAGAATCAGGCCGATGCGCGGGCCAGGTTTGATTTTCAAAATCGCCATCAGCTCCGTGCCATCAAGTTTTAGCATCTTCGGATTGATGGGGTCCAATTGGACTTCTTTCAGCCGGCGTTCCAGCTCAATCAATTTCCAGGGCTTGGCTTTTGGCCGGCCCATGCCCAAGCGGTCGCAAATCCGCAGATTAATGAAGTCGTCAATATTTTCTTTGCCCAGGCGGTTCAAAAGCCGCCTGACGCCGGCGTCCGTTACCGTGTCCAAAGCGTAATAAAACATATGATAGCGCACGAGGTGAGTAATGCTTTTAATCTGGTCGTTGGAAAATTTCAATCGCTTCAAAAGCGCGCGCGTCATTTTGGCGCCGAGCTGGTCGTGGTCGTAAAAAGTTGAATTCGGGCCGTTGCCCGCCTTGGTTTGCGGCTTGGCGATGTCATGGCATAAAGCGGCCAAGCGGATTTCAAATTTGAAATTATTTTGCGCCGCCACGCCCAGCGCCCGGACATTATGTTCAAACACTTCGTAAATATGCATGCGGTTCTGGCCGACTCCGACCCCCGCTTCCAATTCCGGCATCAGCGCTTTAAGCAGGCCGATTTTTTGCATCAGGCGGACGCCCGCCTCGGCGTTTTTTGATTCAATAATTTTGACGAATTCTTCGCCGGTTCGTTCGCGCGGGATGATTAAAATTTTTTCCGCCTTGTCCCCGATGGTTTTTAGGGTTTTGGCTTCAATTTCAAAATCCAGCTGGCAGGCGAATCTAACGGCGCGCATCATCCGGGTGTAGTCCTCCTGGAATCTTTCGCGCGGGTCGCCGATGGCGCGGATGATTTTATGCTCCAAATCTTTCAGGCTGTCAAATTCGTCAATCAGTTTTTTATTTTTAATATCCCAGGCCAAAGCGTTGATGGTGAAATCGCGTCGAGCCAAGTCCGATTCAATCGGCAAGTCCTTGTCGCTTTGCACGTCAAAGTCGCGGTAGCCGCCGGACATGCCGGCGTGTTCGGTGCGGGGCAAGGCGATGTCAATGGCATCGCTCTCCCACCCCCCCGACCCGATCTGAGGTCGGGTCGCCCCCCCTCGGGCATGGGGGGCGGTTAAGCAGGGATTAAATTTAAACACCCCGAAGCTTTTGCCGACCAAATTAACCTCGCCTTCTTTGGCTAAAAATTTTTCCAAATCTTCGGCGTCAACTTTGGCGACGACAAAGTCAAAGTCCTTGGTTTCCCGGCCGAGGATAATATCCCGCGTCGCTCCGCCCACCAGATAAATTTCGGCCAGCGGGAATTTTTTCAGCAGTTTAGCGACAAAACCGAAATCAGCCCGCTTTAAGGCGGCTTTCTGCCAATCGGTCAGTTTTTTTGCAATGTCTTCCATCATCTTTATTCTAACATAAAAACTCAGGGAATATCACCCTGAGAGATTTGGCAATGGCGCGCGAAGCTGATAAATCTTCTTAATTCCAAGTTATCTTATCAGATTTTTAAAATATTGACAAATTAGTATTATGGGTATATACTCATAATAGATATCAAACAAAGGTCGGGATATCCATTAAAATTAAGAAAGGAAACAAAAATATGCCAAAATTAGACAAAACCGGTCCGACGGGGCAAGGTCCGAGAACCGGCCGAGGGCTGGGCCCTTGCGGGGGCGGTATGAGGCGGGGCTGGGGTTGCGGAATCGGTTATGGTTTCGGATTTAGGAGATTTATTTCTCCCAAAAACGAACTCGCCGCTTTGGAAGATGAGGAAAAGGCGTTGGCCGAAGAGCTGGCCGCAATCCGCGAAGAAAAGTCCGCTTTGAAAAGTCAGCAAAAATAAAGACAAGCGAGCACCCGTTCTCTTGGCGAAGGAGAGCGGGCGGCTTTCTTTTTATTAAGATTTAATATAAAATATAAAAATAATCCGTTTTATGCCAAGACCAAGACTTTGTCGAAAAATAGAGTTTAACCCAAGCGTAACTTATTTCAAACCTCAAGGCGTGCCATTGAGCAATCTTGCGATTGTGGAGCTTACAGTTGAGGAAATGGAAGCTTATCGCTTGCGTTACATCAATGGCTTGGAGCAAAATGAAGCGGCCGAAAAAATGCGTACGTCGCAAAGCACTTACCAGCGGATATTGTATTCGGCTTGTAAAAAAATCGCCGACGCTTTGGTTAACGGCAAAGCGATAAAAATAATTAAGCTTAAATGATATGCTTTTGGAAGTTAAAAATTTAAATGTTTCCCTGGACGGAGAAAAGATTATAGAAAATTTGTCTTTTCAGGTTGAACCAGGAGAAATTTTAACTATTTTAGGTCCCAATGGCGCCGGGAAAAGCGTGCTGTTAAGGACGCTTTTGGGATTTTTACCTTATGAGGGCGATATTATTTGGCATCAAAAACCGAAAATCGGTTATTTGCCGCAAAGCTTAAATCAATTGAAAGTTAAAGATTTTCCGCTGATAGTTCAAGATCTTTTTGCTTTAAAAAATTCCGCGCCGGCTTTGAACGAGACGGTCAGATTTTTACAGTTGGTTGGATTAGACAAAAACATTCTTTTTAAAACCGCCGGCAGTTTGTCCGCCGGGCAATTCCAGAGAATGTTGGTGGCCTGGGTGTTGATTTCCGATCCCGACGTCATATTTCTTGACGAGCCGACAACGGGAATAGATATCGGCGGAGGGGAAACGATTTATTCTTTGTTGCATAATATTCGGGAGAAGAAGGCGTTGACTATTTTTCTTGTAACACATGACTTGCACATCACCTATCAGCGCTCCACTCATGTGCTGTGTTTGAGTCGCAAGGGCCATCATTGTTTCGGCGCGCCTAAAGAAATCTTAAACCCGGGGACGTTGGAGCAGATTTTTGGCGCCGAAATTAAATTATATCAACATCATTAATCCATAAATATGCCGTCTCAACTCATTCTTACTTTAATCAGCGGAATTTTTATAAGCGGAATCGCCGGTTATCTCGGCACTTTGATGCTTTCAAAAAAAATGTCCGTGGTGGCCGGCCCTCTGGCTCATTTGGCCCTGCCCGGTGTTGCCTTGGCGCTGATTTATGGATTCAGCATTTCTTTGGGCGCTTTCCCCTTTGTTATTTTAGGGGCAATTTTGATTTGGCTTTTAGAAAAAAGAACAAAACTGCCCATGGAAAACTTGGCGGCAATTATTTTTGCTTCCGGGGTCGGAACCGCGCTGCTTATATTACCCATTGAAAAAGCGGAAGCGGCTTTAGTCGGCAATATCACGCGAATAACTTTGCCGGAAGCCATGGTCGCGGTCGGATTAAGCTTGATTGTTTTTTGCGTCATAAAACGGATATACCCCA
>CAZLRS010000028.1:0-4684 GCA_964562085.1 uncultured Gammaproteobacteria bacterium
ATGAAATAATCCGGCCGGATTTGTTTTAACATAAAAAGAACATCATTTTTATTGCCGTGGCCGGAAACATGGATATCCATAATGCTGCCGTGAATCACATTGTCGCATTGGCGATATAAATTATCTTTCAGCCGCTGGATGGTGCGTTCGTTGCCGGGAATAATTGACGAGGAAAGAATAACCGTGTCTTCTTTTCTTAATTTGATGTGGCGATGATTTTTTTCCACAATGCGCGATAAAACCGCGTTGCCTTCGCCTTGCGCGCCGGTAACCAAGATAATCAATTTTTGGTCGGGATAGTCGTCAATGGTTTCAATATTGACCATGGTTTCTTTGCGCATTTTGATGTAGCCGAATTTTTTGGCGATTTCCACGTTCATTTTCATGCTGTAGCCGTCAATCGCCACTCGCTTGCCGAGTTTTTCCGCCAGCTGAAAAATCCAGTTGATGCGTTCAATTTGCGAGGAAAAGGTGCCGATAATCACTCGGCCTCGGGCGTTGGCTAAGAGCGCGGTGAGATTTTTGTACATTTCTTCATGCGTCGCGCTTTCCCGCACATCAATCGCGCCCAAGCTTTCCAGCATTAAAATTGTCGGTCGCGGCAATCTGGATAAATGAGAGTAATTTAAAATCGGCCGGCCGGTTTTGTCTTTTTCCAGCGTCCAGTCGCCCGGATGAATTACTGTGCCTTTGGGCGTTTTTAAAATTACGCCGACCGCGTCCATAATGGAGTGCTCAATTTGGAAAAAGCCGATTTCAAAAATGCCCAGCTTGATTTTCTCATTCAGCGACTTGACGGTAATGGCCTTTAATTTTTTCGCCGTGTCTTTTTTGTAATCCTCTTGGCGATGGCGGATCATCGCCAAGGTGAGGTCGCGGCCGATAATCGGCGGGTTGCCTAATTTTTCCAACAGGATGGGCGCGGCGCCGATGTGGTCCAGATGGCCATGCGAAAAAATCACGCCGCGGATGTTTTTTTCCTTGCCTTTGAGGTATTCAATATTGGGGATGATATAGTCAATGCCCGGCATATCTTCTTCGGGGAATTGGATGCCCATATCCAAAATTACAATGTCATTTTTATATTCAAAAATCGTCATGTTCCGCCCGACTTCCTCGCTGCCACCCAGCGAAATGATTTTTAAAATTTCATTGTCGGGTTTTAAAAATTTTAAAAGCTTGCCGCCGCCCGAATTTCTCTCGGTTTTTGGTTTCGGGTTGACGCTAAAAACGCGGGTTCGGTCCGGCCGCTTAGGCGCCTGATTTTTTTCCGGCGATTTCATCCGGTTAGCCGGCCGGAAATTTTTCCGGCTTCGCTGGCCGAAACGATTGTTTTTTTCTTGATTCATTTTAAAGATTAAATTTTTTAAATTTGGTGCCGAAGGGGAGAGTTGAACTCCCACAGGATTGCTCCTACAGCGACCTGAACGCTGCGTGTCTACCAATTCCACCACTTCGGCGCGGGTTTCTAAATCAAGAAAGCAATAAATCAATAAAGCAACAAAACAAATTTGTTTTCTTGATTTTTTGTTTTAATGGTTATTTCCAATTCCTCTTCGTCTTAACGTACCATTCGTTTAAGTTGGCAAAGCGGCCTGAGGCGGCGCTGATGCCTAAAACATCGAATCCCTTGATTTGGTTGTCTTGGGGATAGGTAAAAGTTGGATTATAAAGGAAGATTGCCGGCAATGTTTCCGCGATGATTTTTTGGAATTCCTGATAATAGGTTTGTCGATCGGTCCAGTTGTTGGTTTTTCTGGCTTTTTCCAAAAGGTCATCGGCCTTGGTGTTGGTAAAAATTGCCAAGTTCAATCCCGGATATTCGTTTTGCGAAGAATGCCAGAACGGGAACGGATCGGGATCGCCGCCTAAATTTTCGCCGAACAGCAGGGCCTCATAGTTGCGCGCGTTAATCACTTCTTTGTTAATTTTTTCTTTTTCCACGATATTCAAAGTGGTTTTGACGCCGATTTGGTCCCAGGCCTGCTTGATGATTTCCGCGATTTTAATATTTTCCGGCTGGTTGACTGTTGTTAAAGTAATTGTCAAATACCACTCCTTCTTTTTTCTTAGTTGTTCGGTGATGCCTTCGGCGGTAGTGGTCGAAACCATCTGCCAGCCATTTTTTTCCAAAATGGCAATCGCTTCCAGCGGTTGGTAATTATATTTTTTAATGTTGGGGTTGGTTTCAATTCCCGGCAATGAAGGCGCGTCAATAACCTGGGCTTCAAAATCAAAGGCCTCGCGGACGATTTTTTGTTTATCAACGGCTAAGGCCAGCGCTTCTCGCAGATAGTCGGCTGTGAGCAGTTCGTTTTTTCTCTGGTTGAAGAAAATGGCGGTATATTGCGGTTGGCTGAGGTTGTAATAGTTGATGTTTTTGTATTTTTTAAGGCCTGGTTTGTATTCTTTCGGCAAATAAGCGATGCCGTCGATATTTTTGCTTTTTAACGCGTCAATCGCGGAAACAAAATCGCCGTAAAATTTGAAAATTAATTTTTGCAGATGCGGCTTGGCGCCGTAAAATTTTTCATTTTTTAAAAAAACATATGATTTAATAATGCCATCGCGGTCTTTTTTGAAGCTGTCAAATTTCCAGGGGCCGGTGCCGATCGGTTTTTTGTTCAATTCGGTCAAGTCCGCATTTTGCGGCGGAATGCTGTACCATAAATGTTCGGGCAGGACGCCGAAAGTCATTAATCCGAGAAAAGGCGCGAACGGCTCTTTGAGCGTGATTTTAATCGCATAGTCGTCGATTTTTTCGGCAGCGACGCCGCGGAAGCTTCGGGCGAGCGGGCTTTTGAATTGCGGGTCTTGAATGGAAGCGATGGTGAATATCGCGTCATCGGCCTTAAACGGTTCGCCATCATGCCAGATAACGTCTTTTCGCAAATAAAAAGTATAAGTGAGCTGGTCGTCGGAAATTTCGTATCGCTCCGCCAAGTCTGGCACCAGCTGTTGATTTTTGTCGCGCCTTAACAAGCCGGAAAAAATCAAAGATGACAGATCCGAGTCGGCGTCGGCTTGCGCCAAGATCGGATTCAAAAATCTCGGCGAGCCGATCAGGCCTTCGCTGTATTCGCCACCGTCTTGCGGTACGGCAACGGTCATGATTAAATAGATTTGAAAAAGCAAAATTACGCCGCAAATTGAAATCACGGCGGACAGAAGGCGCACCTGCTTTTTTTCTCTCGGATTCAAAATTTTCGGCAAATGTTTTAGTTGCTTTAAACTCGGCAATTTTGACGGATTCAAAGAATGCACCAGGCGCTTATCAAAATGATGCTGTTTTTGGAAAGTTTTTAATTTTCTGGCTTGGCGGGAAAAAGTATGAAAAAAACCTTTTCCCCAAGAGGAGATGGGATTCACTTTCTTATGTAAGAGAGATTAAAAGCGGAGGTTGAGCAGGGCGGCGACGAAAAAGACGACCGCGAAAACAATCGTGGCGCGGAAAATGATTTTTTCCATACCGCGCTTGGTGCGGTAGATGTTGCCTTCGCCCCCGAAAGCCGCGCCTAAACCGGCGCCGCGGCTTTGGAGTAAGATTAAAACAATTAAGATAATTGCCGAAACGAGTTGAATAATATCAAAAATATTCATAGATGATTCAAGTTTGAATGGCTTGGCCGATAGGCCGATTTTAAACGTTGAATTAATGATAACATAGTTTTTTGGCAAAGTCAACAGCGGTGTGGTATAATATGAGATATTGGATATTGTTTAGGAATTAGAAATTTTATCGCGTGTCTTTCAAAGTTGATATGAATCAAAATAATCTAATCAGGCCGGTAAGCTATTATATGGTATTTTTATTTTGCTTGAGCGCCATCACGACTAAACCAATATATAGCATATGATTTTATTGATAAACCTTAATAAACCTTAATCTAAAATTTATGCCGCAACCGCTCAAATCAAGGGCAACTACAACGAGAACAAAAGTCGATGTTTCTCGGGTTGCTTTGGCGACCATTATCGCCGTCTGCTCCCTAATGCTGATTGGCGCCTTCGGTGCCGCCGCCATTAATGGCATCGTGTCGCTTACGATGTCGGGTCAAAGAATTTTTGTTCGCTCGCACGTTATTGTGAACAAACCGGATGCCACCCAATATCCTCTGCCAGTGCCGGTTTTAGCTATTGCTTATTATCCCTTAAAAGGTAATTTAATTGATACTGCCATCACCGGTTGGGATGTTGAGCCAGGCACGACTTTAAATCAAATGAGGAGTAAAATTGATTTATTGAATCAGCAATTAATAGAAGCTTTAAATAAGGGCAGTATTTATCACGGTTATAAGGATTCGCAGGCCAAAGCATCATTGAATTATCAAATCTATAAAGCCAAGGAATTTTTAAAAGCCGTTCCGCTGGCCAATCAATCAGGAGATTCCCCGGCTGATCATATGAAAATTTTACAGCAACAAAGTTTTAATATTTGCGATTATGTTGAAAATCATGGCGTTAAAGAAGTGTGGATATGGATGTACCATTGCGATGGCCACACCAATCCGAATTGCGTTAAAACTATTTATCCCGTTGAATCCTACCAGCGAGGGCCAAATCACGCCCTGGGCAATGGCTATATGGATTTGCCGTTATGCAAAAAGAGCTACACGGTTTATGATTATAATTATGGCCGTGGCATTGGCGAAGCGCTGGAAGACCACACGCATCACATTGAACG
>CAZLRS010000028.1:4694-6813 GCA_964562085.1 uncultured Gammaproteobacteria bacterium
TTTAGATTATGCGGATCATCATATCTATTGGGATTTATTTACCGGCGGTTCGACTGAATTCCAGCAAGGGAACAAAGCAAGCTTTTATAATAACCCTCAAGCGGTTTATCGTTGCGGCTGGACCCATTGTCCGCCTAATGTAATTATTGCCAATTGTTCCGGCGATGAGAATCAATCATTGAATCGTTGCACTTGCGACGGTTATAATTGGTTTAGCCAGAGAAACGTTTTATCAGATTGTGAAAATTGGCAGCCGGACGGCTTGGGCCGAGTCAAACAAGTTAATTGCCGCACCTGGTCGGGGTCGGACAATTGCTATAGCAGCGATCCATTTATTGATGGCAATGTCGGGTTTAAAATTTGGTGGATGCAAAATATCCCCGGCGCGAATAATAACTTGACTTATCAAGGCAAGGCAGTTAGAAATTGGTGGGATTTTGTCGGCGACTTTGATAATGCCATCAGCCGAGGCCGGAGTTTGGCGCAATAACTTAAAATAATGATTCAAGAATTAAATAATCAAACAAATTTTTCGCCCACGACGCCAGTCCGCTGGCATCAAAAATTTTGGGGCAAGATGGTGATCGCCGCGCTGGCGCTGATTTTGATTTTAATCGCTCTGTTCGCTTACAGCGTTTTTCGGGCATGGAAAAATTTGCCGGCCGGGCAGAACAACGCCAATCAAGCGCTGGAGTTCGGCAATGTGTCCAATCCAAATCGGCAACTGGCGGAAAAATCGGGCCGGCCGACTTTTGGCAATCCCGACGCCAGGCTGGTAATTGTGGAGTTCGGCGATTTTTATTGTCCGCTGTGCGCTCAAGAATTTTCCATTATTCGCGAGTTGATGAATCGGCATCAGGACGGCTTGAAATTTATTTATCGTAATTTTCCGACCCAAGGCGATAATTCGGTGATGGCGGCAGCCGCGTCATTGTGCGCGAACGAACAGGGGAAATTTTGGGCGATGCACGATAAACTGTTTTTAACGGTCGATAAAAGTTTTACCGCCGATATTGTCCGCCACCTGGCCCAGCAGTCGGGCGCGGATTTACAACAATATGATAATTGTGTAAAATCAAAAAAATACGAAGCGCAGATTCTGGAAGATTGGCAAGACGCGCTGAATTTAGAAGTGCGAGGCACGCCGACATTTTTTGTCAACGGCAGTAAATTGGAAGGCGTGGTCAAATTGGCGGATTGGGAGCAAATTATTAATTTATTCGGTAGCTTATAATTATATGGTTGAAATACGCATTCATGGCCGAGGCGGTCAGGGTTCGGTAACGATGGCCGAATTGATTACCGCCGCCGCTTTTTATAACGGAAAATCCTCCCAGGGTTTTCCGAATTTCGGCGTGGAGCGGCGCGGGGCGCCGGTGGAGGCGTATGCGCGGATTGACGATAAATTCATCCGCCTGCGTTCGCAGATTTACGAGCCGGATTATATCATTATTCAAGACGCTTCGCTGATTAACGGCGCGGATGTCTTTCGCGGAGCGAAAAAAGGCGCGCTGGCTTTAATTAATGCTGAAAAACCGGTGGCGGTCAAGGCGCCGGCGGGTGTTAAAATTATAACCATTCCGGCGACCGGCCTGGCGCTGAAAATTATCGGCAAGCCGATTATCAATACGATTTTGCTCGGCGCGTTCGCGGCTCTGTCCGGCTTGATAAAAATGGCGGGCGTGGAAAAAGCGATTGAGGCGAGATTTGAAGATAAAGAGATTGCGCAGAAAAATATTTTAGCCGCGCAAAAGGGTTACGATTTAGTTAAAAGTTTATAAAGTTCATAAAGTTATTTGGTGAAGTTATAAAAATTATGAAAATAAAAGTTATTGCTCAACCGGGGACAACTGATAAGATTAAGACAGGGAACTGGCGCGAGCTTTATTATCCGGAAATTGACCGCGAGAAATGCATCGGTTGCGGCATTTGCGCGCAAGTTTGTCCGGAAGGCGTTTGTTTTCCGACGGGTGAAAAAAATAAATCAGGCAAAATTTTTTATGAAAAGGATATGGATTATTGCAAAGGTTGCGGCCTGTGCGCCGCCGAATGTCCGGCCAAGGCGGTGGAGATGAGGAAGTAATTTATAAAGTTTTTTAATCCCCACCCACCCCCTTTT
>CAZLRS010000029.1:0-6771 GCA_964562085.1 uncultured Gammaproteobacteria bacterium
GGACCATCCGGCGCGCGACGAATGGGAGACATTTTTCATTGACAAAAAACCGATTGACAAAAAATACGGCCAAAGAATTCTCACCCCGCACACCTCGTCGGGGCAGATGAGGGAAATGGAATTGGGCCGATTGCCGATTCGGATGATGAATATCTCCAAATGCTACCGCCGGCAAATTGATATTTCGCACGCGCCGATGTTTTATCAATTTGAGGGTCTGGTAATCGACCGCGATATCAACCTCACGCATCTGAAAGGCACAATTGATTATTTCGTTAAAAATTTTTTCGGCGCGGAGCGGACTTTTCGCTTGCGCCCTCATCATTTCCAATTCACGGAACCGAGTTTTGAAATTGATATTTCCTGCGGGATTTGCTTGGGCAAGGGCTGTAAACTCTGCAAAGAGGGCTGGCTGGAATTGGCCGGCGCCGGCATGGTGCATCCGAATGTTTTAAAAGCCGGCGGGATTGACCCGACTAAATACAGCGGTTTCGCTTTCGGCTGGGGCGTGGAACGGTGCTATATGATGAAATCCGGCCTAAATATTCCCGATATCAGATTATTGTATAAAAATGATTTGAGATTATTAAAGCAATTTTAATATGAACTTAAATATTTCTTACAACTGGTTGAAAGAATATCTCGCGACGAAAAAATCGGCGACGGAATTCGCTAAAGAAATTTCTTTAGGCGGACCGTCGGTTGACCACATTATTGAACAAAAGTCGAATTTTGAAAAAGTGGTCGTCGGCGAAATTTTGGAATTAAAAAAACATCCCGACGCCGACAAATTGAGTTTATGCCGAGTAAATATCGGCGAGGAAATTCTGGATATCGTCTGTGGCGCGCCTAATATCAAAGCCGGACAAAAAGTACCGGCGGTTTTGGTCGGCGGCCGAGTAGGGGAGATGAAAATTAATAAAACTAAAATCCGCGGAGCGGAAAGTTCAGGCATGCTTTGCTCGCAAAAAGAATTGGGATTGGGCGACGACCACGCCGGCATTTATATTCTGCCCGATTACGTGAAAACCGGCTTGCCCTTGGAAAAGGTGATGCCGATCGCCGACAACATTTTGGATATTGAAATCACTTCCAATCGGCCGGACACAATGTGCGTCATCGGCATCGCGCGGGAAGCTGCCGCTATTTTTGGTGAAAAATTAAAATACGCTGAACCGAAGCCGAATTTAAAAATCAAAACTGAAATCAAATTATCAGTGGCAGTTAAAGAATTAAAACTTTGTCCTCGATATCAAGCAATCGTGATGAATAATGCCAAGGTTGGCGCTTCGCCGCTCTGGATGCAACAACGATTGCTCGCCGCCGGTTTGCGGCCGATCAATAATCTGGCGGACATCACTAATTACGTGCTGTTGGAATTCGGCCAGCCGATGCATGTTTTTGATTATGACAAATTGAAAGGCGCGGAAATCAATGTTCGTTTGGCAAAAAAAGGCGAACATATTTTGGCCCTGGACGGCAAGACCTATGAATTGACGAAAAATAATCTGGTCATTGCTGACGCGCAAAATCCCGTGGCGATCGCCGGCGTGATGGGCGGAGAATTAAGCGCGGCGAAAACGGAGACCAAAACGATTGTTTTTGAAGCCGCCAATTTTGACCCGATTTCCGTCCGCCAAACCTCGCGCTTGTTAAATTTGCATTCGGAAAGTTCCGATTTATTTGAAAAAGGATTATCCGCCGAGGGCACGACCCCGGCTTTGCTCCGCGCCGTTGAATTGGCGATGGAATTGGCCGGCGCGGAACCCGCTTCCGCGGTTCTGGACCAGAAAAAAACGGCTTATAAAACCAAATTGATTTCTTTGGATAAAGAAAATGTCCGGCGGATTCTGGGCGTAAAAATTCCGCAGGAAAAAATCAAAGAAATTTTAAACCGCTTGGGCTTTGAAGCGGTCGGCTTAGGCAAAATCAAAGTGAAAGTGCCTTATTGGCGCGCTCGCGACGTGAGCGAAGAACATGATTTAATTGAAGAAATCGCCCGCGTCTACGGCTACCATAATTTGCCGGCGAAATTGATGACGGGCGAAATTCCCGTCGGCCACGCCGCCGGTTTGGAATTCGCCTGGGAAGATAGCGTGAAAGATATTTTGGCCGGTTTGGGTTTTTCCGAAAATTATAATTATTCTTTTATCTCGGAAAAGCTGATCGCCAACTGCGGTTTGAAAATTGAAAATCATATTAAAATCGCCAATCCTTTGAGCGCGGATTTTGAGTATCTGCGGACGGCCTTGGCGCCTGGAATTTTGCAGGCCGTCAGCGAGAACGCTGGCGTTTACAAAACCATTGCCATTTTTGAATTAAGCAAAGTTTATCTCGCCAAAGAAAATAATTTGCCGGCGGAAATCACTCATCTAGGCATTGGCGTGAAAGGGGACAGCGGAGAAAGAGTTTTTGCCGAAATTAAAGGCGCCCTGGTTTCTTTGATGGAAAAAATTCATATCAATGATTACAGTTTGGCGATTATGAACGAAGGCGCGACTTATTGGCAGAAAGGCAAGACCGTGGAAATTAAACTCAAAGATGAAACAATTGGTTATTTGGGCATTATAAATCAGGAAGTTTTGCGCTCTTTCGGCATTAAGGGCCAGGCGGGATTGATTGAGCTTGATTTTGAAAAACTGGTTAAGGAAGCGAAAACCAGCCCGGCATTTGAGCCGATTCCGGTTTATCCGGGCATTGACTTGGATTTATCCATGGAAATTGATAAAAATGCGACCTATCAGGCGGTAGTGAAAACGGCCAAAGCGGTTAATGGATTAATCCGCGCCGTTGCTTTTCTGTCGGTTTATGAAGGCGAGAAAATTCCCGCCGGCAAAAAAGCGCTGGCCATTCGCGTTACTTATCGCGACGACAGCAAAACTTTAACACTGGCAGAAGCGCAGCTTATCCATCAACAAGTTGTGGGGGAGTTGAAACGGGTGTATAATGTAAGTGTAAGATAATTTCAGAATTTCAAAATTTTCAATTTAAGAAACAATTGCCAGCTTCGCTGGCATCCCGCCAAGGCGGGATGATTGCAAAGCAATCAAATTATAAAATTAAATAATTGTTTGAAAATTTTAAAATTTTTAAATTTTAAACAAATTAATCTATGATCTCCTCCACTAAAGACCTTTTCTGGCTCGTATTGTCTTTTGTCGTGCTCTGGATCGGACTTTTTATGGGCTGGGGCGTTTTGTATTTGGCGCTGATGTTGCGCGACGCCAAAAGAATCACCGGCAGTATCCGCAAAAAAATTGATTTTGTTGACCAAATTTTAGAAATCATTAAAAATAAAGTGGAAACCACCGCCAATTATCTCCCGCCGTTAATTGAAGGCGCGGGCAAATTAATGGAACACTTTAAAGCAAAAAGAAAAACCAAAAAACCAAAAAAGGAGGAGTAAAAATGCGACCGTTCATTTGGAATTGGAAATGGTGGGTAAGACGGGCTCTTGCGCTCGCCTTTGCGGGATGCTAAGCGCGACAGAAAAAGCGAGTCACAACGGCTTCTCATAAAGTCGAGTCAAAAAAAATTCAAGGGGCGGAAATCAATTCTGCCTCTTTTCTTTTCTCTTAAAATTTGCTTAAAATAAAAAAAACCGTTAAAATTAAAGTATTGCATAAACCAATCCACAACCATGACTCAACCCATCCCATATGCCGACGAGAAGGCCATCCGCCTGAAAAAGCTGGAGGCCATTAAAAAAGCCGGCCTTAATCCGTATCCGAACAAATTTGACAAGAAACAAAGCTTGGCCGAGGCCAAAAACGCTAAAGAGGGGACGAAAATTCAAACCGCCGGTCGCTTAATGTCCAGCCGAACCATGGGTAAAATCGCTTTTTGCCATTTGCAAGACGTTTCCGGCCAGATGCAGATTGTCCTGAATGCCAATGAAATTCCGGAAAAAGATTTTGAATTTTTCTTTGACCATTTTGACGTCGGCGATTTTATCGGCGTAGCAGGGGAGAGGTTCGCCACCAAAAAAGGCGAGCCCTCAATTTTAGTCGCCAAATACGAATTATTAGCCAAATCGTTATTGCCCTTGCCGGAAAAATGGCACGGGCTGGAAGATAAGGAAATCCGCTACCGCCAGCGTTATTTGGATTTAATCGCCAATCCGGAAGTGAAAGAAATTTTTATCAAACGTTCGCAAATCATTGACACCTTGCGCGGCTTTTTAAAAGACAAAAATTTTATTGAAGTGGAAACGCCGAATCTGCAAGCGATTTATGGCGGGGCCTCGGCCCGGCCGTTTAGCACTCACTTGAACGCCCTGGATATTGATTTATTTTTGTCCATTTCGCCGGAATTATATTTGAAGCGATTAGTGGTTGGCGGTTTGGATAAAGTTTTTACCATCGGCAAAAATTTTCGAAACGAAGGAATTGATAAATTCCACAATCCGGAATTCACCATGCTGGAATTTTATTGGGCTTACGCCAATTACGAAATGCTGATGGATTTAACCGAGGAATTGATCAAGCGATTGATTAAGGCGCTCGGCCTGAAAACTATTGTTGAATATCAAGGTAAAAAACTGGATTTCAAAATGCCGATTCAACGAATTAGGTTCGCCGAACTGATAAAAAAAGAAACCGGCATTGATTTGGAAAAAATCGGGGATTTTGAAAGCTTGAAAAAAGCGATTAAAGATAAAAATTTAAAAGAAGTCAACATTAAAGATGCCAAGGACTATGGCGCGCTGGTTGACGAATTATATAAGCGAGTCGTCCGCCCCAGCATTATTCAGCCGGTTTTCCTCACTCATTATCCGGTGGAAATGATCGCGTTGGCAAAACGGAATGAAAAAAATCCGCGCTTCATCAACAGTTTTCAATTGATTGTTGACGGCGCGGAAATCGTCAAGGCGTATGATGAACTTAATGACCCGCTGGACCAGGAAGAACGGCTCAAAGAACAAGCGCGACTGTTGCAGGCGGGAGCGAGTGAGGCCATGCCCATGGATGAAGATTTCATTACCGCGCTAAAAACGGGGATGCCGCCGACGGCCGGCTACGGCCTCGGCATTGACCGCTTGGTAATGCTTTTGACCGACCAACCGTCAATTCGGGACGTGATTTTGTTTCCGTTTATGAAACCGGAGTAATAATTTCGTAACCCGTAATGCGTAACGTGTAATCCGTAATTAGAATTTATTTTTTCAACCTACCAGTTACAAACTGCTAACTACCAACTATTATGCTTGACCTCAAATTCATCCGCGAGAATCCGGATTTAATCAAACAAAATTGCCAGAATCGCTTGGTGGAAGTTAATCTTGTTCGCTTGCTTGAGCTTGACGCCGAAAGAAAAGAGCTGGAAAACAAAATTGAGGCGGGACGCGCCAAAAGAAACGCATCTTCCAAAACCAAACCGACGCCGGAAATTATTGAGGAAATGAAACGGGTAGGGGAGGAGATAAAAAAATCCGAAACCGAGCTGGAGGCAATTGAGCCGGAATTTCAGGACTTATGGCATCAGGTGCCAAATCTGACGCATAAAGATGTAGTGGTGAGCAAAAATCCCGATGACAATCCGGTGCTGGAAACTTTCAAAGGACCGACGAAATTTAATTTTGAACCGCTGGATCACGTTGAATTGGCGGAAAAATTGGATTTGATTGATTTTGACCGCGCGACCAAAGTGGCCGGCGCCAAATTTTATTATTTGAAAAATGAATTGGCCTTATTGGAATTCGCCCTGATTCAATACGCTTTGCATACGGTCGTTAAGCGCGGCTTTACGCCTTTTGTGACGCCTGATTTGGCGAAAAAAGAAGTGCTGGAGGGCTTGGGTTTTAACCCGCGCGGAGAATCAACCCAGGTTTACAGCGTTAAAGATTCCGATTTATGCTTGATCGGCACGGCGGAAATCACCATGGGCGGTTATCATCAAGATGAAATCTTGAAAGCCGAGAACTTGCCGAAAAAATATGTGGCAGTGTCGCATTGCTTCCGCACCGAAGCCGGCGCTTATTCCAAATTTTCCAAAGGCATTTTCCGCGTTCATCAATTCACGAAAGTGGAAATGTTCCAATACGTTTTGCCGGAAACCAGCGAAACCGCACATCAGGAAATGTTGGCGATTGAAAAAGAAATTTTTCAGGGCTTGGAAATTCCTTTCCGCGTCATTGACCATTGCACCGCGGATTTGGGAGGGCCGGCAACCAGAACTTTTGATTTGGAAGCGTGGCTGCCCGGCAAACCGAATAAAGAAGGACAAAAAGGAGATTGGGCGGAAATCACTTCCACTTCCAATTGCACCGATTATCAGCCCCGCGGTTTGAGAATAAAATACGAAACCGCCGATGGCAAAAAAGAATATGTCCACATGCTCAATGGCACGGCCATCGCCGTCGGCCGGACCATGATCGCTTTGATGGAAAATTGCCAACAAAAAGACGGCAGTATTATTATTCCGAAAATTTTGCGCAACTATTGCGGTTTTGAAAAGATTGAAAGAAAATAAATAACTAATTAATGGCTGACGGCTAACCGCTGACCGTTATTTTTTTACACTTAATCAATTCGAGCGATGGCGCGAAAAAAATTGAAAATTGCGGTAGTGACGGGCGGGAATTCCAATGAACGGAAAATCTCGCTTATTACCGGCCGGGAAATCGCCAAAAATCTTGACCGCAAAAAATATTCGGTCAAAACTTACGATACCAAAACGCAATTAAAAAAATTATTTTCCGATTGCTTGGCAAAAAAAATTGACTTATGTCTCATCGCCTTGCACGGCCGAGGAGGGGAGGACGGATCAATT
>CAZLRS010000030.1:0-6743 GCA_964562085.1 uncultured Gammaproteobacteria bacterium
AAAGCTGGGATCCAGGCAATCTCCTCCCCTTTCCAAGGGGAGGCAGGGAGGGGTTTTGAGTGTCCCTTTATTTCTTTTTGCCACTTTTTGGCCGCAAAAAGTGGCGCAAAAACTCGCGAGCAGGTTCAAAATTCAGACAAAACCTGGCGCTCCTCGGAGCTAAATTTTTGATTCGCCATTGCTTCTTTATCTTATCTTTTCAAGGTAAGCAATGGCTCAACAAAAATTTTTCCCTGACGCCGGTTCGTCGCTTCGCTCCTCACCGGCAGGAATCGCTCCTGTCCGCTTGGTTTTGTTACTGAATTTTTCAATGCTCGCATTATGGTTTTGTTTTTTATTTAAAAATTAAAAATTCTATCTATGTCCAACTGCTGTCAATCCATCATTCTTGAATTAAGCCGAAAAAAAACGCTCAACGAGACGGATTTGTTCAGCGTGATCCATCAACAAATCAGCCAATTTAAATGTCCTCCCCCCGACAAATCCCGACTTTTATCAGCTTATCATAAATTGCTGAAAAACAAAAAAATCAAGGCCGATGAAAAATTGGAAAAACTTCTCAAACGCCGAACTATCAGAACTTTATCCGGCGTAGCGGTCGTCTCGCTTTTAACCAAGCCAGATCAGTGCCCGGGCAAATGCCTTTATTGCCCGACGGAAAAAAAGATGCCAAAAAGCTATTTAGCCAACGAGCCGGCGGTGATGCGCGCGATTCTGAATGATTTTGACCCTTATCGCCAGATCAAAATGCGGCTTCAGGCGCTTCAAGCCAACGGCCATGACACGGCAAAAATTGAATTGATTATTATGGGCGGAACCTGGTCGCATCATTCCCCGCAATACCAAAATTGGTTTATTAAAAGATGCTTTGAAGCGCTCAACGGCAAAAAAACGAAAAATTTGGCGTCGGCGCAAAAACAAAACGAAACCGCTTGCCACCGCTGTATCGGCCTCACCCTGGAAACCAGGCCGGATTATATCAACGAAAAAGAAATTTTAAAACTGCGCCGATTCGGCTGCACCCGCGTGGAACTCGGCATCCAGCAAATTGACGACCGGATTTTAAAATTAAACCAGCGCGGGCACACGGCTCAAGCCAGCATCCGCGCGATTAAACTGCTCAAAAACGCCGGCTTTAAAATTAATTTTCATCTGATGCTCAATCTGCCGGGCGCGACGCCGGCCAAAGATTTTCAGATGTTCCAAAAACTTTATCGCCGGCCGGAGTGGCTGCCGGATATGATAAAAATTTATCCTTGCGTCGTCACCAAAAATTCCGCTTTATACAAATTATGGCGACAAAAAAAATATTGCCCCTACACCGATGAACAGCTCCTAAAATTATTGATTAAAATTAAAAAAATCACCCCGCCTTTTGTGCGCATCGCCCGGCTAATCCGCGACATTCCGGCGGAAAGCATTGTCGCCGGCAATAAAATCACGAATTTAAGGCAACTAATCGCCGATTTATCAAAAAAACAGGGCTGGCATTGCCAATGCATCCGCTGCCGGGAAGCGGGACACCAAAATAATTCCAAATTTCTAATTTCTAATTTCCAAAATAAAATAAAATTGATTATCAGGAAATATCAAGCCAACGGCGGGACGGAATATTTTTTAAGCTCTGAATCGGCGGATGAAAAAATTCTTTACGCTTTTTTAAGATTAAGAATCAACGACCATCCGGAAAAAAATTTCATCCCCGAACTGAAAAATTCCGCCCTGGTGCGCGAACTGCACACTTACGGCGAGGTGGCCGGCCTCGGCGAAAAAGGCGAGGTTCAGCATCTCGGCTTGGGCAAAAAATTAATGGCCGAAGCGGAAAAAATCTGCCGAAAAAATAAAGTGGAAAAACTGGCCGTGATTGCCGGCATCGGCGTGAGAAAATATTATGAAAAATTGGGTTATGGACTGATTGGAACTTATATGGTAAAATACTTAAAAAATAAATAAGGAGGAAAAAACTATGGACATTAACCAAACTATCCCCGGAGAGATCGGGATTTTTCAAACCATGATTGCTTCGGGCCCGGTCATTATTCAGACCCGCGACAACGCGGAGAAAGTTCTGCTCGTCAAACACGGCGACAAGCCGATTGAGCAATTAAAGTGGAAGTTTTGCGGCGGCAAAATTATTCAGGGCATGGATTTGGAAGAAAATGCCATCCGCGAAGCCAGCGAAGAAATCGGTGTTAAAGTAAGATTGGTTAAATCTTTGAAACCGCTTATTCTTTGGCAGGAAAAACCGGAGACCGGCGCGGAAACGCCCGAGGCGATTATGCTGATCCATTATTTGGCGGAAATCAATGAAGAGCCGATTCAAGGCGAGCAAGTGCTGGCCGTGGAATGGTTCGCGATTGATAATTTGCCCGATAACTGCGCGCCCAACGTCAAACCGGTGATTGCCGATTATCTGGCGCAAAAATAAAACAAAAAATAAAAGCGTTCGCCATTTTGGAGAACGCTTTTTTAATACCCGCAAAAATAATTAACCTAATTGAAAAAAAATTGATTTTTTGTTATGCTCATAATAACCTCGGTCAAATTGGACTGATTTAAACCCTAAATAATTTTTCCATTTTTATGCCAATCACCGCTAAAAATATTAATGAATTGATAAAACAAGAAATCACCCGCCAGCAAGACGGCTTGGTGATGATTCCGTCTGAAAATTA
Organism: uncultured Gammaproteobacteria bacterium; assembly: GCA_964562085.1. Lineage (GTDB taxonomy): Bacteria > Patescibacteriota > Patescibacteriia > 2-01-FULL-39-33 > 2-01-FULL-39-33 > CAZLRS01. The sequence goes on from CAZLRS010000030.1 coordinate 2,676, forward strand.
CGCCTCGCCGGACGTTTTGGCGGCCATGGGTTCGCCCTTGTCCAACAAATACGCCGAGGGCTATCCGGGAAAAAGATATTATACCGGCAATCAAATTATTGACCGAATTGAAACCGCGGCGCAGGACTTGGCTTTGGCGATTTTCGGCTTGGATAAAAATGACTGGCATGCCAATGTCCAGCCCCATTCCGGCAGTTCCGCCAATCTCGCGGTTTATTTGGCGCTCTTAAATCCTGGCGATAAAATTTTGGGCTTGGATTTGGCGCACGGCGGCCACCTCACTCACGGCAGTCCGGTTAATTTTTCCGGCCAACTTTTTAATTTCAGCCATTACGGCGTTGACCCAAAAACTTGCCGACTTGATTATAATGAGATTGAAAAAATCGCCGAAGCCGAAAAGCCGAAAATGATCGTCTGCGGCGCCACCGCTTATCCCCGCCTGATTGATTTTGAAAAATTTTCTCGCATTGCAAAAAAAATCAACGCTTATCTCCTGGCCGACATCGCCCACATCGCCGGGCTGGTGGTTGCCTGCGTTCATCCTTCCCCTTTTCCTTTTGCCGATGTGATCACCGCAACCACGCATAAAACTTTAGCCGGCCCGAGAAGCGCCATCATCATCTGCCGGCAGGAATTGGCCAGACAAATTGATAAAGCGGTTTTTCCGGGCCTGCAGGGCGGGCCGCTGGAAAATATTATCGCCGCTAAAGCGCTTTGCTTCGCCGAGGCGCTGACTGAAAAATTCAAAGCCCGGCAAAAACAAACGATTGCCAATACTCAAGCGCTGGTCAAAAAATTTTTGGCAAATGGCCTGGAAATAATTTCCGGCGGGAGCGACAACCATTTGATTCTGATTGATTGCCAGCCGTTGAATATTTCCGGCCAAGACGCCGCCAACGCTTTGGCCGAAGCCGAAATTTACGCCAACGCCAATATGATTCCGTTTGACCCGGCCACGCCCCTGAATCCCTCCGGCCTCCGCTTAGGTCCGCCCGCCCTCACCACCCGCGGGATGAAAGAAAAAGAAATGGAGCAAATCGGCGAGTGGATTACGGCGATTTTAAAAAATCCAACCGACACTGGTTTGAAAGAAAAAATTAAAAAAGAAATAAAAAATTTAACTGGCAAGTTTCCGATCTATGTCTAAATCATCCGCCGCCATTCTTAATGGCGCCAAAATCGCCGAGGCCATTAAGCTTGATTTGGCGAAAAAAATCGCCCGCGAAAAAACCAAGCCCGGCTTGGCGGCGATTTTAGTCGGCAACGACCGGGCGTCGGAACTTTATATCCAATTAAAAGAAGACGCCTGTCTGGCGGTCGGCCTGAATTTTCATAAATATCTTTGCAATCAAGAGTGCTGTGAAAATATCACGGAAAATGACTTGCTGAGTTTGATTGAATTTTTAAATCAAGATAAAGCGATTGACGGCATTATTGTCCAACTGCCGCTGCCGAAAAAATATTCAACCCAAAAAATCATCAACGCCATCAATCCGCGCAAAGACGTTGACGGCTTTCACCCGAAAAACACGCAAGTAATGCCGCCGACTATCGCCGGAATTTTGGAATTACTGACCGTGACGAAAAAAAATTTAAAAAATAAAAAAGCGCTGGTCATCGGCAAAAGCGATATTTTTATAGCCGGCCTGGCCGGCCGCTTAAAAAAACTCGGCCTTAAAATCGACCAAGCCGAAAATAAAATTCCGACCGATTCGGAAAATTACGATGTCATTATTGTCGCCTTGGGCAAAGCCGGAATACTGAAAAAATCCATGGTAAAAACGGGCGCGATCGTCATTGATGTCGGCATCAATAAAGTGAAAAACCGAATCGTCGGCGATGTTGACGAAGCGGTAAAAGAAAAAGCCGGCTTTGTTTCGCCGGTTCCCGGCGGCGTCGGGCCGCTAACGGTTGCTTGCTTGTTGCGGAATACGTATTTATTATCAAAAAAATAAAATCATTGCGGGTTCAGCAATTTTTCCATCAACTCAACAAACACCTTGGTGTTCAACTCCACATCCGGCATAGCGCGATGAGCATTGATTTGCTCATAATTCAAATGCTTCGCCACCGCGCCCAAAGTATAGTTCGGCAAAACCAATAATTTTCTCGCCAGCTCCAAGGTATCAATCATTTTGTTATCCGGCAAAGGCAAGGATAACTTTTTTGTTTGGTTTAAAATAAACAGCCAGTCAAATTCGCGGATATTGTGGCCGGCGACAATAGCGTTGCCGATAAAAGCTAAAAACTCGGCCAGAACTTCTTTCAAATTCCGGCCGTTGACCAGCAAAAAAACCTCATTCAAGCCATGGATTTTTTCCACCTCCGGCGAAATCGCTTTGGTCGGCTGAATTAACGACTCAAACCGGCCGACAATTTCCTTGCCTTTCAGCTTAATAGCCGCGATTTCCAGGATATCGTCGCGTTCCGGGTAAAGCCCCGATGTCTCCAAGTCAAAAATCGCGAATTCGGTTTCTAAAAATTTTTGGTATTTTTCATGCATAACAATATCATCTTAAAGCAAAGTCCCGCCTCTTGGCAAGTCGCTTGAAAAAAGTCAGTAAATTTGGTAAAGTTGGATAAAGTCAGTAATTAATAGTAATTAGAAATTTTAACCTTATGTCTTTCTCCATCGGCATTGTCGGTTTGCCCAATGTCGGCAAATCAACTTTATTCAAAGCGCTCACCAAAAAACAGGTGGACATTGCCAATTATCCGTTCTGCACCATTGACCCCAATATCGGCGTTGTCGCCGTACCCGACGAACGGCTTGAGGCCTTGGCGGCAGTTTCCCATTCCGCCAAAATCATTCCGACCGCGATTGAATTTTTTGACATTGCCGGCTTGGTTAAGGGCGCGCATAAAGGCGAAGGCCTGGGCAATAAATTTTTAGCGCACATTCGGAGCGTTGACGCCATCGTGCAAGTCCTGCGCCAATTTCAAGATAAAAATGTCACCCATGTCGCCGGCGAAGTGAATCCCGAATCGGATCGGGAAACTATTGACTTGGAATTGATTTTCGCCGACCTGCAGACCGTCGGCAACCGACTGGAACGCAACAGCAAAGAAGCGCGCGCTAATAATAAAGAAGCTAAGGCGCTACAGCCGATTTTAGAAAAATTAAAAACCGGGCTGGAAAACGGAACGATGGCCAACGCCATCCTCGCCGACGAAGAAGAATTGGCGCTGGTTAAAGACCTAAATCTCCTAACCGTCAAGCCGATGATTTATGTTTTGAATGTTGACGAAGATAATATTATCCAGGAAACCGATTACATTCCCATCTCGGCTAAAATTGAAGCTGAACTGGCGGAACTGTCGCCGGCGGAAGCCCAGGCGTATTTAAAAGAATTATCTCTGGAATCATCCGGCTTGGACAAATTGATTAAAAAAGCGTATGAAATTTTGGGGCTGATAACTTTCTTCACTTCCGGCGAAAAAGAAACGCGCGCCTGGACGGTTCCGAACGGCGCCAAAGCGCCCCAAGCCGCCGGCGTCATCCATACCGATTTTGAAAAGGGCTTTATCCGCGCCGAAATTATCGGCTGGAAAGATTTGGTGGCCTGCCAAGGCGAAGTTCAAGCGCGAGAAAAAGGGCTCATTCGCCTGGAAGGCAAAGAATATGCCGTGCAAGACGGCGACGTCGCCCACTTTCGTTTCAGCGTTTAATCTGGTATAATAAAATCACTAAAAAATAAATTATAAAATATGACCCCAGGCATGGCGATTGTTTTAGGCATAATTTTCGTGGCGATTGTTTTATTCGTGATAATCTTCGGTTTTGCCAAAGACGACCTGCGGCTAAAAATGATATTTGCCGTCGTCGTGATTTTGTATTCCGCCGCCCTAATCGGCATTTGGGAAAAAATCATCAAACCGCTTTATCATCTGCTTGCCGGGGGCATCTCTATTGGTTAATAAAATATTGGATATTGAATATTAAATATTGAATATTAAAAACGAGGCCAGGCCTCGTTTTTTTAGTTACCCCCCCCCATTACGTCATCCCAGCGAAAGCTGGGATCCAGGCAATCTCCTCCCCTTTCCAAGGGGAGGCAGGGAGGGGTT
>CAZLRS010000031.1:0-6732 GCA_964562085.1 uncultured Gammaproteobacteria bacterium
ATTGCTTCGTCGCCCCGTTCGCGGGGCTCACCGCAATGACGGTGGTCAGAAATTTTATATAATGTATTTACAAAGAATAGAACTTCAAGGATTTAAGTCCTTTGCCCAAAGGACGATTTTGGAATTTCCGGCGCCGGGCAAGGGTTGCGCCATCGCGCCCGATATTTCCGCCCGCGCCAATCAATTGCCGCAGGGCATTTGCGGCACGACGGCGATTGTCGGGCCGAACGGTTCGGGCAAGTCCAATGTGGTGGACGCGGTGCGCTGGGTTTTGGGCGAGCAGAGCTTGAAATTGTTGCGCGGCAAGAAAACGACCGACGTGATTTTTTCCGGCTCGGCGCAGAAATCCCAAATGGGTTTTGCCAGCGTTTCTTTATTTTTAAACAACGAGGATAAATCCGCGCCGATTGATTATTCCGAAGTGGCGATCACCCGCAAGCTTTATCGCGACGGCTCCTCGGAATATTCTTTAAACCGCAGCGAGGTGCGGCTGTTTGATATTTTGATGCTTTTGGCCAAAGCGAATTTCGGCCAGAATACTTACAGCATCATCGGTCAGGGCATGGTGGATAAAATCGTCAATTACTCGGCCGAAGAACGGAAAGAATTTTTTGACGAGGCGACGGGCGTGAAGCAGTATCAGTTGAAGCGCGATAAGTCGGTTAATAAGTTGCGCCGATCGCGCGAAAATCTGGGGCAGGCGCAGGTTTTGCTGCAGGAGTTGGAACCGCATCTGAAATCTCTCACTCGCCAAGTGAGCCGTTGGCGCAAGCGCCAGGAATTGGAATTGGAATTAAACGATTTGCAGGCCAAATATTACGGTAAACTCTGGCTGGACTTGGACTCGTCTTATCAGGAATTCGCCTTGTCATTTATCACCCGGGAAAAACAAAAAATTAAATTAGAAAACCAAATCAACGATTGCCAGTCGCGGTTGGACGAGTTGAGCCGGGAGCGGGGTCGGACTGAAGAATTCAATCGTTTGCAAAATGAATATGATAAATTGATCGCCGAGCGCGACAATTTGTCCCAGCAATTAGCGGAAGCGAAAGGCAAGATGGATGTGGAGTATTTAAAAATCGGCAAGCAGGATTTGACCTGGCTGGAAAATCGCCAAACGGCGCTGAATAATCAGATTAAAATAATTGACAGCGAAATTAATGATTTGGACCGGCAGATTGAGCGTCATCAAACAGCGTTGGCGGAAAAAACCGCTCGGCAGGAAAAAGTGCTGGGGGAGTTTAAGACGCTGGAAGACGAATTGATTCTGGCGCAAAAAGAATTTCATAGCGAACTGGGCGTTTCCGAAAAAGAAATCCGCCAGATTGTCAATCGGCTTTATTCACTGCAAAACGATTTCATTAAGAAATTAAAAACCACTCATGATTTGGACGCTTTGGCAAAATTAAAAATTGAGGCCGAAGCGGTATTCGCTGAAATTGAGGCCTTTTATCAGCAAATTTCCCGCGAAGAAAAGCACCGGCAGTCGGCTGAAGTGGCCCAGCTCCAAAGCCGGCTTTCCGAATTTTTAAAAAGTAAGGATATTTTAGTGAATGAAATCGGCGAGTTGAGAATCAAGTCCGAAGTGGCCGCCTCCCAAAGCCGTTCGTTGCGGGCGAAGCAAGAAGAGCTTAATTTTGATTCGGCTAAAATTAAAGCCGATTTGGAAAAAAATAAATTGACTCCCGCCGATGAAAAACAATTATCCGAACAATTAAAACAAGAACGGGAATCGCTGGCCAAGCAGCTGGCTGATTTGGAGGCGCGGTTGAAAACGGCGAAAATCGGCCTGGACAGTTTTAATGAAGCGGAAGAAGCCAAGAAAAAAGAAATTTTTTCCGTTCAGCAGGCGATGCACGACCAGCAATTGGAATTGAACGGTCTGATCAGCCGGCTGAATGAAGTGAAAGTGGAGTTGGCTAAAATTGAAACCAAGAAAGAAGATTTATTTTCGGCGATGCGCCAGAATATGGGCGCCGATTATCGGCCGAAGCCGGATCGGAGTTTAAAGGATGTTGACGCGGAAGATTATAATTTAAGAATTTTAAAATTGCGCAAGCAATTGGAGCTGATTGGCGGCACCGACCCCGAAGTGGAGCGGGAATATCGGCAAGTGAGCGAGCGCTATGATTTTTTGAAACAGCAGAGCGATGATTTGGCCAAAGCCATTGATGGTTTGGAAAAAATTGTTTTAGAATTGGACAAAATGATTAGAAAGCAGTTTGAAGATGAATTTAAAAAAATTAATCAAGATTTTTCCCGCTACTTCAAACAACTGTTTGACGGCGGCGCCGCCCGGTTGGTTCTGGCGCAGAAGCAGGTGACTGAAGCCGAGGTGGCGCGTGAGCAGATGGCGGAAGTCGATAATTCAACCACAGGCGAGGCGGAAAAAGAACCGGTCGAAAAAGAAGCCGAGCCGATTATTAAGCGCGTGGAAGACAAATTATATCTGGCGGATTCCGGCATTGACATTGAGGCCTGCCCGCCGGGCAAGAAAATCAAAAACATCGCGGTTTTATCCGGCGGGGAAAAAACCATGACCGCCCTGGCTCTGGTTTGCGCGATTATCGCCAACAATCCGTCGCCGTTTATTTTGTTTGATGAAGTTGACGCCGCCTTGGACGAAAACAATTCTAATAAATTTTCCAACATTATCAGCGAATTGGCGCACAAGACCCAATTTATTATTATTACTCACAATCGGGCAATCATGGCGCGCGCCAATGTTTTGTACGGCGTGACCATGCAAGGCGACGGCGTTTCCCGGCTCATCGGTTTGCGTCTGGATGAAGCGGAGAAGATGACTAAATAGAATTTTTAATTTTACAATTTTACAATTTTCAAATCCCGATGGCAAGGCCATTGAGGATCCACGACAAAGTCGGGACAATCTTTTAATGTCTAAATTTTTAAACTCTCCTATTACGTCATCCCGGCGCCGTGCCCTGCCGAAGCTTTACGCGAAGGAGGGAAAGCCGGGATCCAGGGCGCTAAAATTGAAGGGATTCCTCCACGCGCCCTTCGGGCTTGGTCGGAACGACAAAGAGAGGAAACTTAAATTTTAAAAAATTAAAAATTTTTTACTCTTGACTATTTCTTTATTTTACGCTAACATATCCTTGGACCGTTAGTGCTCGACTAACTTAAATTTTTTAAGTCAATAATCTATGGTTGTTATTAAATTTTCCCGAGTTGGCAAAACCAAGCTCCCAATTTATCGGTTGATTACTACCGATCGGGCGAAAGATCCGTGGGGCAAATTTTTAGAAAATTTAGGCACTTATAATCCTCATACTAAAGAGGCCCAGCTTAAGGCCGAGCGCATTCAATATTGGATCAGCCATGGCGCGCAGCCGTCCGCGACAGTGCATAATTTTTTAATCACCCAAGGCATTATCAGCGGCGAAAAAGTCCGCGCTTCCAAATCAAAACCGGGCAAGAAAAAACAGACCGCGATTGATTTGAAGCAAAAAGATGATGAGGCGAAAAAAGCAGCCGAGGCCAAAGCGGCCGAAGCCGCCAAGCAAGCGGCGGAAGAAGCCAAGGTTGCGGCTGAAATTCCGGTTGAACCGGCTCCGGCGGCCGAACCCGCCCCGATTGAAACTCCGGTTGCTGAAACTCCCGCTCCGGAAGCGGCCACCCCGGAAACTCCGGTTGCTGAAACTCCCGCTCCGGAAATTACGACTCCCGAAATCCCAACTGAAACTAAAACTGAATAAATTTTTTTAAAACCCCCGCCGTCATCAGCGGGAGTTTTTTTTATTTTTCAAAATTACCAGTTACCAGTTACCCGATTCATCACCCTTGACACCCTCGTTTATTTTTGCTAAAATTTTATTAGTCCATACGGACCAGTGAAGTTGCGGTTAAAACGCAACTCCTGCGCTTAAGAAATAAAAGAAACGAAATCTATGGCAGAAAAAGACCAGCAGTTTGTCGAGGACATCGTGAAGGAAATCGTTGGAAATCCTAACGATGTGAGAGTTGACAGAACTGTAGACGAAAGAGGTGTTTTACTCACCTTGAACGTTCACCCGTCCGACATCGGTTATGTCATCGGCCGAGAAGGTCAGACCGCGAGAGCGATCAGAACCTTGGTCAAGATCGTGGGCGCCAAAAATAACGCCCGGGTCAACCTGAAGATTGCCGAACCGGAAGGTTCGCGCGGTCCTCGCCCGAGACAGCAAGAAGAAGTCAACACCGACGTCATTGATGATTTGAGCATTTAATTTTTCAGCTCATTTTCGATAAAATAAAACTCTCCCCCCGCGTTGCGGGGGGAGAGTTTTATTGTTTTGATTAAATTGTCGGAATCAGTTATAATAAGCTCCATGAAACAATTTGACCTCATTACTATCTTCCCCGAAATTTTGGATTCTTATTTTAACGAGAGTTTGTTTAGGCGCGCCATTAAAAATAAATTAATTAGAATCAATTGCCACAATTTAAGGCGCTGGACCAAAGACCGCCACCAAACCGTTGATGACCGGCCTTATGGCGGGGGCGCCGGCTTAGTGTTCCGCGCTGACATTATCGCCAAGGCGTTAAAAGTGATTCGGAAAAAGAAAAAATGCCGAATCATTCTCTTGGCGCCGTCAGGTAAAAAATTCAATCAAAAAAAATCTCTTGAATTGGCCAAATACGACCAGCTGATTTTGATCGCCGGCCGCTATGAGGGCGTGGACGCGCGGGTGGAAAAAATGGTTGATGAAAAAATTTCCATCGGCGATTATGTTTTGTCCGGCGGCGAATTGGCGGCGGCGGTAATCATGGAATCAGTCGCGCGCCATCTGCCCGGATTTGTCGGCAAGCAAGAATCGGTCGCCAATGATTCTTTTTCCCGCGAGGGCTACTTGGAATATCCGCAATATACCCGGCCGGAAGTGATTACGGTGAATGGCAAAAAAATGCGCGTACCCAAAGTGCTTTTGTCCGGCAATCATCAGGCGATCGCCAAATGGCGCGCCGGCAAGTCAAGAAAATAGCGCGCTCATCGGCCGGTGGATAAAAAACTTGACTAATAAAATTAAAAAGATTATCATTAAGTTAATCTTAAGATTAACTTACAAAATATGTTTAAAACCGGTTATAATATTGTCGGATTAAAGGAATTGCGGGAAAATACCGAGGAATACATCAGGGCCGTAAGCCGCGGTTATCGCTTTATTGTGGCTAGAAAGTCCAAGCCCCTGTTTCGGATTGATTCTTGGCAGGAGGTCGACGAATTATGGGATCCGGTAATTGATTTTAATCAAATCAAAAAAGGCGGGGTCAAGCTGGAAGAAATTTTAAAGCGTTTGTAATTTATAATCATCGCCATGGATAAAATCCTAAAAGCGCTTTTAAAATTGTCAGAGCGGGAAAGGCAAACTGCCAAAGAATTATTGCTCCGGGTGAAGCAAGGTGATTTTTCCAACTTAAACCTAAAAAAACTTAAAGGATTTGACAATGTTTTCAGGGCTCGTAAGGGGAAAATTAGAATTATTTACCGTCAAGACGATAAGGGCGGGATATTTATTTTGCGCTTGGAACGTCGGAACGACAGCACCTATAATTTATAGTGTATAACCTGTGTATAGGCTGTTTCTGGCTTGACTCTTGACAGGCCTGGCAGATTAAGCTAAAATGAAATAGCTAAATAAATAATCTCAAATATTTCAGCAAAAACATTAAAAATCAATAGATTTTAAGAAAAAACAGTGGCATCTGATGGAATGGCCGGCTAAGCTGGCGGTTCGTCAAATCGGATCCCCCTGTTTTTTCTTTTACTCGCCGAACACATGAGGTTAAGGCGGGAACTAGGAAAATTTGTAATTTGACAATTGACAATTAAAAAGTGACAAAAACCACAAGTCCTAATAATTTCTTTGATTGTTCTGTTTTCAGACAGAATATCTATAACGGTTGGCAACTAACCGTAATTAAGTTGCAATTTTAAGAGCATAATCTTTCTCTTTTTTTGAGAGTTTGATCCTGGCTCAGGATGAACGCTGGCGACGTGTCTAAGGCATGCAAGTCGAGCGGCCGCAGCAATGCGATACCGCGGCAAACGGGTGAGTAACACATTGGTAACCTACCTCCGACTGGGGCATAACCTCGCGAAAGCGAGGCTAATACCGCATACCTTCCGGCAATTATTTTGTCGGAAGAAAGCTCCGGCGGTTGGAGATGGGCCTATGGCTTATCAGCTAGTTGGTGGGGTAACGGCCTACCAAGGCTTTGACGAGTAGCGGGTGTGAGAGCACGACCCGCCTCACTGGGACTGAGATACTGCCCAGACTCCTACGGGAGGCTGCAGTCAAGAATATTCCTCAATGGGCGAAAGCCTGAAGGAGCGACGTCGCGTGATCGATGAAGTCCCTCGGGATGTAAAGATCTTTTCTAAGGGAAGAACAAATGACGGTACCTTAGGAATAAGAGGTTGCTAACTCTGTGCCAGCAGCAGCGGTAATACAGAGACCTCGAGCGTTGACCGGATTTATTGGGCGTAAAGCGTGCGCAGGCGGTTTTGTAAGTCATTTGTTAAATCTTCAGGCTTAACCTGGAGGCTGCGGGTGATACTGCAAGACTAGAGAGTGGGAGAGGTAGATGGAATGCCCGGTGTAGGGGTTAAATCCGTTAATATCGGGTAGAACACCAAAAGCGAAAGCAATCTACTAGAACACTTCTGACGCTGATGCACGAAAGCGTGGGTAGCGAATGGGATTAGATACCCCAGTAGTCCACGCCGTA
>CAZLRS010000032.1:0-6650 GCA_964562085.1 uncultured Gammaproteobacteria bacterium
ACCGAGGGTCGATTCAATTCACCATCAGCTTGCCGATTTCCGGCAATAAAATCACGGAATTCATTATGCAGACGCTGGATTTGGATTTTGAAAAAGCGGAAAAAGCGAAAATCGTCTGCGGCCTGGATAAAACCAAATGCCAAGGAGCGCTCTTGGAAATTTTTTCCGAAACCGTCAACGAACTCGCCAGCCACATCGGCAAGGCGCTGGATTTTTATTACAACAATTTTCCCTCTCCGCAAAAAATTGAAAAAATCATCTTGTGCGGCGGGGGCGCTAATTTTTTAAACATCAACCAGGTGCTAAAAGAAAAATTGAATCTGGAAATCATCATCAGCGATGCCTGGCAAAACATCGCCAATTCCGACCCGTCATTTTTCACTCCCAATAAATCACAATCTTTCACCACCGCTCTCGGCCTGGCTTTAAGAGGCCTGAACCAAGAAACATTTTTATGATCACCATCAATCTTCTTTCGCCGGACCAAAAGAAAGAATTAAAATTAAAAACCATTTACTTGGCGGTCAAAGAGCTGGTGATGTTGATTTTGCTTTTCACCGCCATTGTTGCCATTTTATTGCTGGTCTCGCGCTATTATCTGGAAGAACAGCTGAATAATCTGATTCGGGGCAACGCCTCGGCCTTAAATATTACCCAAGCGTTCAATCGGGAAGTGATTGCCGTCAACCGCCGGCTGGACCTAGTCGCCGATATCCAAAAAAAATTCAAATCCTGGTCGGGTTTGATGATTGAAATCGCGAAGCTAACGCCGGCGAATGTGAGCTACAGTTTAATCAAGGCGTATCATCAGGAATCGGCGGTTGAACTGAAAGGCGTCGCCAAAACCAGAGGCGATTTAATCGCCTTGGAAAATAATCTTAAAAAATCCGTCTTGTTTAAAAATGTGAGTTTTCCATTCAACAGCTTGCTGGCGAAAGAAAACAACGCTTTTGACGTGAGGTTTGAATTAAATCTGGATCAATTGCCTTAAAGCCATGAACTATTTCCAAAGAAAATTCATTCTGAATATCGGCGTTATCCTTATCGCCTTCGCCGGCATGATTATTTTTGTAATTTATCCGGCGATGAAAGAAATCGTTGACATCAAAAAAGAAATTTCCGCCGAAAGAGCGAAGTTGGAACAAAGTTTGGCGCGCGGCCTGAATATCAACAATATCAAAAAAGATCTCGCCGAAGTCGGCAATTCCTTAAACCAACTGGATGTAATCTTCATCCAAAAAGGCAAGGAATTGGAATTCATCAACCAATTAGAGCAAACCGCCGTCGCCAGCAATGTCACTTTGGAAACTTCGGATTTTTCTTCGCAAGAAATTTCCGCCAACACCTGGGAAATAAACTTGCCGATGAAGGCGGGGGGCGATTATCGCAGCTTGATGAACTTCATGCAAAAATTGGAAAATATGCCCTCCTATTATAATCTTGATTTGATTATCGTTTCCATCCAGACCGGAAAAACCGGCGGTCTCACGATGCAACTTTTAGGCAAAACCTATTTAACCGAAAAACCATGAGATTTAAACGCAAAAAAATAAAAATTAATTTTACGGCCACGATCCGCTATTTTTATCCGGCGACGATCGCTCTGATTGTTTTTATTTTAATCGCTTTGTGCTGCTTCCTTTACCAAAACGTTTATAAAACTTTGGCGCAGATGGAACAAGTGACCGAACTGAAAAAAGAAACCGCGGATGAAACTTTGGAAAAAGAAAAATTCAATCAAATTCTAGCCGACATCAAAAAGAAGCAAGAAAAAATTTTAATGGACGTTTCCGCCTTGAGAAATCCGTTTGACCAATTCCTCACCTCGCCGGAACCAAAAAAATAAACCAATTTTAAAAGACGCCCGCGACCTATGTTGGAGCGTCTTTTTTTATATGAGTTCCTAAGCAAATTACGGATTACGCATTACTGATTACGCATTACGAAATTTCAGCGGCGACATCTTCCTCAACTTTCCGATAATCGGCGGCAAAATTTCCAACAAATAATCAATTTCCTTTTTTGTCGTAAACCGACCCAGAGTGATTCTTAAACTGCCATGCGATAATTCCGGCCTCAAGCCGAGAGCGGTCAAAACATGGGACGGCTCCAGCGAGCCGGAAGAACAAGCCGAACCGGTGGAAACCGCGACGCCTTTTTCCGAAAGCATCAAAACCGCGCTTTCTCCTTCCACGCCCTTAAAAATAAAATTGGCGTTATTCGGCGTCCGCTTGATTAAATCGCCGTTAACCAAAACGCCTTGAATTCGTTTTTTAATTTCTTTAATTAAATAATCTCTTAATATTCTCGCTTTCTTACTTTCTTGCTTTCTCGCTTTCTGGTCCAGTAAAATTTCCACGGCGACGCCCAGTCCGACAATGCCCGGCACGTTATAGGTGCCGGAACGGACGCCGGCCTGCTGATGGCCGCCGAACATAATCGGTTCAAACGGCGTGCCGGCTTTGATATAAATCGCGCCGACGCCTTTCGGCCCGTAAATCTTGTGCGCCGAAATTGACATCAAGTCGGCGTTTAATTTTCTGACGTCGCAATCGCAATAGCTCAACGCCTGGGTCGCGTCAATGTGGAAATAAATTTTATTTTTTCTTTTTTGATTCAATTTTTTAATCAGCGCGCCGATTTCTTTCACCGGCTGAATCGCGCCGATTTCATTATTGACATACATAACGGAAACCAAAACCGTATTCGGCCGAATCGCTTTTTTCAGCCGGTTCAACTCCACCAGCCCTTGTTTGTTGACCGGCAAAAAAGTCACCGGCGAACCATTTTTCGCCAATTGCCGGCAGGGCTCCAAAATCGCGTCATGCTCAATTTGGGAGGTAATAATATGGATTTTCAACCCTTTTTGCTGCCTCTGGATAGCCCCTGAAACGCCAAAAATGGCCATGTTATCGCTTTCCGTCGCGCCGGAGGTGAAATATACCTCCCCCTTCTGGCAGCCCAAAAATTTAGCAATTTTGGCCTGGGCCCGATCCACCGCCACCCGGCCGTCCAAACCGGCATAATGCAGAGAGGAGGCGTTGCCAAAGTCCCGGCTAAAATAAGGAGACATCGCTTTTAACACCCTGGCGTCCACCGGCGTCGTCGCGGCGCAATCAAGATAAATTTTATTCTTAAGCATAAAATTAAATTTCTAATTTTCAAACCCCCGCGTTCGTCATCCCAGCGAACGCTGGGATCCAGGATGCTAAAAGTGAACTCCGTTGTTTCAGCTGAATTCCAGCTTTCGCTGGAATGACGTTAAGGGATGCTTAATGTTATTCCCCCGCCTCAACCACCTCCTTCACTTCTGGAAATTCTTCCATAATCAGCCGGCCGACGCCTTCCTTGAGCGTTATCGCCGACATTGGGCAATGCGAACAAGCGCCCTGCAATTTTAATTTCAAAATCCCCCTTTTTTCATCAAACGAAACAAAGGCGACATCGCCGCCGTCCATTTGCAAGTGCGGTCTGATTTTTTCAATTGATTTTTTAATTTTATCGTTTAACATATTTTATTTGTAGATTTGCGGGAATAATAATCCTCCACCGCCTTTTTCAACCCATCGTGCGCCAAAATTGAACAGTGAAGTTTGAATTCGGGCAAACCGCCCAGTTCTCTGGCAATATCCAGCCGGCCGATTTTCAACGCTTCTTTAACGGTCCTGCCCTTGGCCATTTCCGTAAGCATGGACGAGGTGGCGATTGCCGCCCCGCAACCCAAAGTTTCAAATTTGATGTCTTTGATAATTTCTTCGCCCGGTTTATTTTTCGCCACCTTGATGTAAATCTTCATCACGTCGCCGCAAACCGGATTGCCCACTTGGCCGATGCCGTCGGCATTTTTAATCGCCCCCTGATTTTTCGGGTGTTTAAAATATTTTAAAACTTTTTCATTATACATGATATAATCTATTGATTAAATTAAATCTGCCAAAGTAAATTTGCGTAGCGTCGCAATGATATTTTTCTGCAATTCATTCCAGACCTTTCTGGCCAAGCATTTTGGCGAAGCGCAAGCCAGCCGTTTTTCATCATCGGAAACGCAATAAAAAACCGCCAAGGTTCCTTCCAGCGCTTCCACGATATCAAAGACGCTGATTTTCTCCGGCTTCTTCGCCAAATAATAACCGCCATTGACTCCCTTGGCGCTTTTAACCAAGCCGTCATCTTTCAGCTTGGCGAACAGCCGTTCCAGATATGACTGGGAAATATGCTCGCTTTTGGCAATTTGCGCCAAAGACATCGGCCCCTTGGCTTTTTTCTTCGCCAAAGCCGTCAACGCTCTCATGCCATATTCGGTTTTGGTGGTGAAAAGCATAGAAGCGCGGATTATTTGTTATAACCTACCAAATTGGTTGGTATTTATAATTTAACAACAAAAAAACGGGCTGTCAAGCCCGCCTGTGGACAAATCATTAAACCATAATTAAATTAACTCCTCCAACTTGGAAATCTCCAAGGAATCCAAAATAGAATGATTTTTTAAGGAATCAATCAGTAATCTCTTAAACGTCTGTTCGCGTTCAACTTTCCGATTAATCCGCGCGCCGATTTCCGCTCCCAAATCAGCCAATTTATGGTCCAAATAATCCTTAGTTACCATTAAGGCCTCAATTTTATCAACCCTCTTTTCTAATCCGCCAATATGCTCTTCAAACTCCTGCTTAGTCACCGCCTCGTCTTTTGTTACGGCATTATCCTTAATAAAAGTAACGACTTCAAGAATATCGTTTAATATTGGATTTTGGTTGTTGTTATTGTTTTCCATATCGCTTTTAATTATAGGCCAAGACAAATGCCGTGTCAAATTACGGTTTTTCCACCACAATCATCACTTGCTCGCCGCTGTTCATTTCCTCATCCGTCATGCCGTCAACCGCCAAATCGTGATTCCAATCATGAATGGCGGCAATCAGCTTATTGTATTTATATTTGAAACCGTCGCCCTTTCTCGTCCCCGGGTCATTGGTGATAAAATTACTGCCGTCATAACCCTTAATCACCAGCATGTGATAAATCGGACCGGGTGTTTGGAAATTCGGATTGCCTAATTCCCGGCCGGCGGCCGGAATAATGATTAAATTGCCCTGGCTGATTTCGTATTTAATCCGGTCAGGCGTCGTTTCCGTTTCCAAATGAGCTGATAAGCCGAGATGTTCGGTCAAAATATTCACCGTCTCTTGCGCCGTCAAATCAATTTGATAGCCGTTCGCCTCTTCCCATTGTACCAATTTTTGAATCTCCGCTTCCATAATTATTTCGTCCAATTTTTCTTTTTTAAAATACTTCTCGGCCATAATCATTGCCGCTTCTTCGCACGCTTCTTCATGCAAAGCGTCCCAATTGCCGAATGGCGCCTGCTGGGCGAAAGCGACCGGCAAAATCAATTTGCTTGGCACGGTGGCCTGAACCGGCGCCGGATTCTGACCGGCGTTTATATTTTCCGACGCGATTGGCGATTCTTCCGCCGGCTCATTAATTTGTCCGACGGCCGGTTGATTAATATTGGCATTAATTTGAACCGTCGCTTCCCGCGCGCATCCAGCCAGCAAAAATACCAAAATTAAAATAGGAAAAAACCTTTTCATAATTAACAAGGATTTTGATGAGTTTCCTGATTAGTAATAGTTTCAGTGATGACTTGGCCGATTTGCGAAATCTCGCCTTCATAAGCGGTCAAAACGCAGCAATCGCCGTCAACAAAATTAAATTGGTATTTGCCGCCGGCGATCGGCGTAAGCTGAATGCCATTAACCTGCTTGACCTTGGCGTAAACATCCGAATCCGTTTGCAAATTATATTTTGATTTTAACATTTTAGCCAAATCGGCATTAACGCTCAAAGCGGCGGCGATATCGGCATTGGAAATTGACCCGGGCTTGCCGTAGCAAACGCCGGGATTGTATTTATCAATCAAGTATAATTTCAAAACCAACTCCTGAGTGACGGTAAAACTGGTTTCCGCCGCCGCGCCGGCCGGCTTGACGGCTGGCGACTGGTCGGGGTAAAATCTCTT
This sequence comes from uncultured Gammaproteobacteria bacterium, assembly GCA_964562085.1. Classification (GTDB taxonomy): domain Bacteria; phylum Patescibacteriota; class Patescibacteriia; order 2-01-FULL-39-33; family 2-01-FULL-39-33; genus CAZLRS01. The sequence continues at coordinate 6,020 of CAZLRS010000032.1, forward strand.
AACCTCCTGATTAACGGCCGAGTTCTGATTAACCGCCACATTGGCATTTTCGTTCACCGGCTGATTATTGTCCGCCGGCTTACTTTTCCCGCAACCGGTCAAAAACAACAACGGAACCAGCAACAAAACCGAGATGATTTTTTTCGACATAAATTTGGTATAATGATAGCGATGCTTTAAACTAATTAAATTATAACAAAAATTAAATGATATCGCCATTACTCACTTTAACTTTCAACGGCAAACAATTAAAATTCCAGCCGCGCGATGAAGCCGACCGCAGCGTGATTGCCGAAATTTTCAATTGGCGCGAATACCGGCCGGCCGAAGAAATCATTAAAAACGCCGAGACCATCATTGATGCCGGCGCGCATCTCGGCGCGTTCACGATTTATTGCCGAGCGCTTAATCCCGAAACGAAAATTTTCTGCCTGGAACCGGAACCGAAAAATTATGTTTGGCTGAAAAGGCATTTGTCGGAAAATAAAATCACGGCGGCAGATTTAACGCCGATGGCTTTAGCCGGCCAAACCGGCGAAAGATTTTTGGCCGTTTCGCCTGACAGCCATAATCACAAACTGGTTGACGAAAAAAATAATCAAACCGTTAAAGTCAACACCGTCAGTTTAGC
>CAZLRS010000033.1:0-6220 GCA_964562085.1 uncultured Gammaproteobacteria bacterium
TTGTTCCTGCGAATAGCTTAATAAACTATAAACGCCGAACACGACCAATGCCGGAATAATAATCGCGATTAAAATTACAACCAATTTAAAATTCGGACTCAAATACTGCCTTTCCACCAAGCCCTGGGGCGCCAAATTAATATCCACGCTTAATTTTTCCGCCTTAGGCGCCGAATGATATTCGCGCTCGTCTTTTTTTGATGCCGGCTTAATCGCCATTTTTGGCGCTGGCGCGACTGTGCCAGCCGACACGGGCGGTTTTGAGACCGGCGGTTTTGGCGCCGGTGGCGCTAATATCGGCCGGGGAATTGCCGGCTTCGCGACTTTAGGCTTCGGCGCGAATAAAGACGCCCAAAATCCTCCGCCCTTTTTCGGCGCTTTCATCGGCAATTCCAACCTGATCGCCGGCTTGGACGGCAAAATCGGCTTTTTTTCTTCAATGAAACTCGGCCGAGGTTTTGGCGCGACAAAAGACGGCTTAAAAGCCGGAATTGTCGGCTTGCTGACAATCAATGGCCTCGGCTGTGATTTTTTTCGGCCGAAGCCAAGCGCCTTCCAAAACGAAATTTTCGGTTTGGCCGGCTTAATAAACGGCGCCGGCTTAATGATTATTTTCGGCGCGCTCGGTTTCGGCGCCGGCGCCGAAGGCATGATTGGCTTATAATTCATCACGGAATGGCCATTGGCCGGCTTAATCGGCGAACGAGCCGGGCCGAAAGCCGAGCTCCAAAAAGATTTTTTCGGCCGACCGTTTCTTGCCGGCTGGAATGCCGGCTGGGTGTATTTGATAATCGGTTTTCTGTCAGTCGACAATAAATCCACTTTCATGTTGCTGTTGTATTTCGGCAGAACCGGTTCGGAGAGCAACGGCCGAGCCGGCGCCGGTTTCGACGCGCCGAATATTTTTTCCCAAAAAGATTTTTTCGGCTTGTCGCTTCGCAAATCCGCGAAACCGTTTTTCTTCGGCTGGCTTAATTCAATTTCAAAAACTTTCGGTCTTTTCGCCGTTCGTTCCCTTTCTTGTTGTTCTCTGCGCCGATAATCTTCGGGCAGTAAATTAATAGACATGGGCTAGATTATATTGAAATCCAAAATCCAAAGTTCAAATTTCAAATCAATGTTTTAAATTCAAAATCCAAAATTTTATTCATTTGAGTTTTGGATTTGATTTGAACTTTGACATTTAAGCTTTGAGCTTTTATTAGAAATTAGAAATTCTTATTCTATCTCCCTCATCCCCAATCCCACGGCGACGGCAAAACGCGCGCCCAAGCGATCCAGCACCGGCTTCAATTCCGTCGGGTAAATCACCCGCGCCCAAGGGTCGCCCAAATAAGTGTTGATGCCCAATTCTTTTGATAGATAACCGGACAAATGGCCCAATAGCGATGACCCGCCGGTCAAAATGACTTTTTCAATCCGTTTATTATTCTGTTCCTGATACAAATTAATTGTGTATTTGATCTCATGAAGAATTGAAGAAAATGCTTGCTCCACGGTCAAGGGCAGAATATTATCCGCCGTTTCCGCGTCCAGCGACAAGTCCTGTTTGAATTGTTCGGCCCGCTCCAAATTGACATTCAAGCTGGTGGAAATCGCGCGGGTAATCATCATCCCGCCGACTTCAATACTGCGGTTCAACGCCGGCACGCCCTTTTCCACCACCGTCAAGCTGGAAGTCGCCGCGCCCAGATCAATAATCATAATTGTTGATTTGTCATTGCCGATCAAGGAACGAATAAACGCGAAACTTTCGGTTTCCAAACTTAAAAGCTGCAAACCGGCTTGGCTGAAAATTTCCACGTATTGTTTGACTAACTTTTTGCTCGCGCCGGTCAAAAGAATTTTGAAATTTTTCGCCGGCTTGGAAAAAATCTTTTTTACCGGATTCACTTGCGAATTATCCTCTGCCCCGCCGTTGCCGTTGGCCTGATTGGACGAACCGATAATTTTCGGCTCTTCAACTTCATTATCAGCGATAACTTTCCAGTCCAAAATAATTTCTTCCAAAGGCATCGGAATGATTTTTTTCGCTTCCCAAGTGATGGCCGAGGCCAATTCTTTCTGGGGCATGGCCGGCAAATTCAAAATGGCGGTGAACACCAGGAAATTCGGCAAAGAAACCACCGCCTTTTTTGACACGGTTCTTGATTTGACGCAAATTTCCTTAATCACCTGCGCCGTCTCGGCCAAATTGGTGGTCACGCTGTTCTCGCCGATTTCCTCCAATTTTTTCTCGCTGAAGCCGTAAGTCACCAATTTCGGCCGGCCATTAAAATTCGCCAGTTCAATAATTTTAATGGACGATGAACCGAGGTCAACGCCGATATAGCTTGGGGATTTGGAGGAGAAAAACATAGTATAATTTTAAAATTTTATAATTTTCAATTTTAAAAAATAATTTTTTAAAATTGTAGAATTAAGGAATTGTTTGAAAATTGTTAAATTGTAAAATTGAAAATTCCTATTGTGGTCATGGGATTGCTTCGTCGCCTCGCTGGCTCCTCGCAATGACAATGGTCTTTACTCTAAGATAAAATCCCTAATCACCGGCAGACCTTCGCTGAAACCGCTCAAGCCCGGCGGCGGATTGGCGATCAACCGGCCGTCATAAACGATTTTTTCCGCGCCCTGATTAATATCGGCGTAATTCCGGCGGAAATCAAACGCTTTGGCAATCAGTAAGCCGTCAATGGTAAGCGGATTAGCGGAGTCGCCGGAAAATACCACGCCGCAACCATTGGCCGTATATTTTGGATAATCCGCGCCATCGCTGACGCAATCGGAGCCATTACCCAAAACCACAAACGCTCCAACGGCTTTGGCAACGCTCCCGGCAATCTTTACATCCCCTTTTACAATCCAACCGACCGAAGCCAGTTGCTTTAAATTACTCGGCAAATCAACACCATTATAAACAATATTACCGTTTATGATTAAATCGCCTTGAACAACAATTAAGCCATTGCCGGAATTGGAACTCACAGCGTTATCAAATGACAAAGGCGAACTAATTGTTAAATCTCCGGTCACAACATAAATTTTTCCGTTTAAAGTTTTTGCTCCATTCGTCCAACTTGCCGGCGCAATCGTTTCCACTATTTGTCCATATTTATTATACCACACATTGCCAATGGATTTAATGCCTGTGGTTAACCCCTTAACATCAATCCGGCCCAAGGCGTTGCGATAAATGTCCGTGCCGGTTGGCAATTTCTGCTCCACGCCGACAACCAGTCCTTGCTTACCGAATAAACTTTCACAGGATTGGGTCTTAATGTTAGTGGCGATGTCTTTGGCAAAAATGCAATAGGTCGCGTTATTGCCGACTACGCCAGCTTTTTGGCTCACGCTTTTTGAAGTATAAATGGAGCCGAATTGCGTCTGCAACCAAGGAAAAACAATATATCCCTGGCCGCGCAAACTGTTAAAATGAACCCAGCCGGCGCCGACAACGCCATTACTGACATCGCCGTTCCAGCCCCAGCCGATTAAACCGCCATTTTCCAAATTGGCAATCGTGCCATATATTTCGCAAGCCGAACATGAATCGCAAACGATTCTATATTCATCCGTGCCCGTCTGATGAATTTTCTGGCAATTGCCGGCGCAATCGGAACAAGCATAGCCACTGCCGCCAGCAACAGCATCGGGAGCGGAAACGGAATCAGGAAATCGGCATTCGCTCGCCGGGGCTAAGGGACTGGGGCAAAAATAAGTTTCGGAAAAACAAGTTTTACAGCTGTCATAATTTTCCTCCGAATATTTCAAACATGGCGCCACATTTTGACAAACCAACGGCGTGCCGGAGCATTGTTGCGTCCATTGCTCGCAGGTCGGCTGGCAATTATAACATTCCTCGCCTTTTCTCGCTCCCGCCGCTCCGCCCCGACGCAAATGAATCCAGCCGTCATCGCCCAAAGCGACAACTTTCGCCCAACCCGTAATCTTCGCGGAATTATTATCTAATGAAGCCGTCGGACTGTCGCCGGTCGGAACCACGCCGCCGCAAGTGGCGCCAAAACAAACCCAGCCGACATTTGATGACCAGCCATAACCGCTGATTTGATTGCTGGAATTAATAATCGCTTTATACGCTAACAATCCGGCGGTATTTTTTGAATTTAAAGAAATCCAGCCGTAATTATCCGACCACAGCCACCCGCCCAGTTCATATTCCACTCCCTGCGCCTGCGTGGCTTGAAAATGATAAAAAAGCAGACAAAATAATACTAAAATTATTCCTCCAGATAAAAAATAAATATTTTTTAAATTCCAACTTAACATTGAATTTCTAAATTACAAAGAATTTTCATAAAGATAGCCCTTTAAATACAAATTTCCGCTTTCATCAATCTGCCCATCGCAATTATTGGCACTATAATACAAAATATTTTAACGGGCAGCAAAAAATTTTACTGCCCAAAAATCATCTAATCAGCAATACCCTGGCAAGAACAAATTTTGGCGGACGATACAGTAGCGGTACAGCCAGTAGGGTTTTTTGATATCGAAGTCCAGCCAGCAACGCACCATCCAGAGTCTGAATCAACGCCAGAGGGCTCGCTCGCCCCGCAGGCATCCTGGCAAGTCTGGCTGATTGTTGCGGATGTTTGATACATAACTACGTTGCCAAATTGAATATTATCGCCGGCTTTTATCTTGTTGTGCACATATATTCCGGCGCCACCATCAAATTCTGCTGTCCACCCGGGGAAATCGGTGTAAATGGAAAATGGAATCCGACCTGGATGCGCCGAGTTAGCGGTTTGAATCCTTACCGGTCCGTAAAAAAAACCAGCAACCTTTGCTTCATCGCCGTAATAGGATAACTCAGGATCAAGAGTATCAGCAAAAACTTCGGTACTGGCATATAAACCGATTTTACCTCCTCTGATATAAGCGCCCCAATATCCGGAATTGGCATTCAAAGCAAGGCATTTATTGGAACTACCGCAATTTGTACCGCCATTATCAGCGTCAATGGCGATAGAATTTGATCCGGTGGTGTAACCTTTCACGGCGATGGAATTTGATTCTGAGGTATAACCTTTTATCGCCATTTTATAAGTACCAATGGGCTCTGCGCCAGCGCCATCAACTTCCAATTTTGCCTTCGGAGCTGTCGTTCCAACGCCGACATTACCACTCTCCTCAACCTGAAAAATCCTTGCATTGGCGCCATTATTGATGCCAAAAGTATTCGTTCCATTACCATCCGAGTCAATCCTGATTTGCGCGTCCTGGTTGCTGTTGATATAAATTGGATGGTATTGGTCAATGTTGTTTAATTCGCTCCAAACATAAATGTTGCCGTACTGATTAATTTTAAATTTGTCAGCCGCCGCATTTTGCAAAAGCATTAAATTACCAGTAGAACTGAAATTGCCATTACCCCAAAGCAAACTCTGACCGCCTCCGATATAATTGACGGGAGCCATATTCGGCAGACTGCCAAGCATAATATTTCCGGCAACCTGCAATTTCACCCATGAACGGTTTTCAACCGTCACGCCGATGCCGACATTAGTGCCATCACTATAAATGGGACTGTCAACCAAGGTTGAAGCGCCCCATTTAGGGACATAGTTAGCGGTAAGCGCGCCAACTTTCGGGTCAATCTCGGTATAACTCGGCACATTCTGGGTGCAATCTATCGCCGTTCCGCCCGCGTTAGAAGCGCACCATTTGCCGGCAGTCAAAGTATTAACCTGCGGGTCGGTTTCCGTGATTGACACCGGGGTTTCCCAGCTGGCCAAACCGTTTGCGTCCGAAGTAAGGATTTTGCCGACTCCGGGCGAACCGCCGGTGATTTTTACTTGGCCGGCAACTTCCAGTTTGGCGCCGGGAGCGGTTGTGCCGATGCCGACATTGCCACTTGATAATACGGATATTCTGTCGTTACCGTTCGTACCCAGAAAAATATTTCCTCCGCCAGCGCCATCGGCCCCGAGTTCAAAATATGCCTTTTGACCGCCAGTAAAAGAATTATCTACCGCATATTGCAACCTATAGCCGGTTCCCTGCCAGGCAGTGCCGGCATCGCGGCGATATGGCGCTATCTGCAATCTAAGCGTATTGCTAGTCGGCTTACCTTGAATTTCAAAAGGATAGGAATAACTTCCGGCTGTATCGCCAAGCGCGTTGGCGGCTTTTAAGCTTAAATTAGTCGCAAAATTAGTTGCGCCGGTCCAAACACCGCCCAAAATTAAACTACCGG
>CAZLRS010000034.1:0-5995 GCA_964562085.1 uncultured Gammaproteobacteria bacterium
TTTCTTCTGACATAGATTTATTATGTTAATTATTAAATTATTAAAATTAAATCCAATTACGGATTACGCATTACAAATTACGCATTACGCTTTTTTATCTTTAATCGCGCTTAAAACATAAACCAAATTCCGAATATTGCCTTGCAACACATTGACCAAGCCGGACAAAGGCGAGGCAATGCTGCCCACCATCTTAGCCAATAATTCCGGCCGGCTCGGCAATTTCGCCAACGCTAAAACTTTTTCGCGGTCAATCATTCCGCCTTCCAAAATTCCGCCCAAAACTTGCATCGTCTCGTGGCTTTTGGCAAATTCATTGACTAATTTTGCCGGCAAAATTTCGTCCTGATAACCGAAAATCGCGGCCACTTCGCCTTCTAATTTTCGGCTGGCAACATCGGCTAAACCGCTTTCCGCCAAAACCTTATTAAATAAAGTTTTTTTGGCCACCAAATAATCAGCTGATCCGTCTTTACACTTATTGCGCAATTGGTTGATTTCTTTCACCGGAATGCCGGAGAAATTGACGAATACCGCCGATTTGATTTTTCCCAGCTTGTCTTTCAAGCCGGCCAAAATGTCTTGTTTTTGCTGTTTTGATTTAGGCATACAATTTAAAATTAATATAAATTAAACTCCGCACTAAAACCGTAATTCCACTTATACCCGCCTTCGCCAAGGCTTCGGCGGGTTTATTCGCCTATTCCGATACCTCAATAGAATCCGCCCAAAAAAATCCCTGATTTGCCAACTTGGCATTTTCTTTTTGCCGCCTTCAACCACGGGCAAGCCCATGGTTTTCGGCGGAGGCGAATAAAAAAACTGTGGCTTGACCACAGGCAGAAAGGGTTGAAATCGGCTGAAAATAGCCGGTTTTTCCTCGGCAGGTCTTATGTTCTCGCCTTTCGGCCGAACGCCCGCTGTCTGTGGAAAACTTAGATTATGGATTGATTATAGCAAATCTAAAAAAATTGTCAATGTTTGACAACCCGCTCCCATTGCCTTAATATATAAACGCTGACAGCAAGGTCTGACAGCCATAGAACTTTTACAAAAGGAGGAACTATTATGAATAGTTCGCCAATAAAAACAGCGGGACAGCTATCATCGGCTGACAGTACAGAGGTGGCGCAGGCGATAAGCGTTGACTTCAATTGGGCAAATATACCGCCGGTTAAGACATGGCCGGAAAAAACTTGGCGCGATTTTGTAGAGCCGTTCAATCAAGCGGCGCAACAAGGCGACCTAATTGCCATGAAAGGCATACTGCATGCGATCAACGAAACGTCGCCGTTTTACAATTTAATGATAGTGAGTCATCGGCAGCGCTGTATCCTAGATGACTCAATAGTTAACTCAATGGGACCAGCTAAACGCCAAGAAATCGTTGAATGCATGAAATGGCTAAGTAAAATAGCTGACAGAAAATCAGCGGAAAAAATGTATTATATTGATGAGATTATTAGCCAAGCGGAAGATGAATTATTAAAAATTGTGGAAAAAGTAATGGGCGATTGGTTCTATTATCCCCCGCATAATGTCCATGCATTTTGCGTCCAGATAATGGATGTTTGCCTCAATCACTTTAGCAATTACATTCCGCGAATACCTCAAAAAAAACTGACTACTCAAGTGCTTTTCGGGATAGCTCAACGTTGCCTGATTGAGCAGGCCTACAATAATAGCCGAGAGACTCAAGCGGAGACGGTTAATCGCCAAAACTTGCTCAAGACCTGCGTTAACTATGGTTTTATTGACTTAATTACGGACAGTTTAGCCATAGATGCCCTGCCGCTGCTGTATGACTTTTTAAGGACAGATGACGCGGATGGATTTTTCAAACACGCCGCCAGAAACACCCGCAAGCAAGGAAAAACAGAAAAAACTCACATGGTGGAAGAAATATTTTATACTAGAAAAATATTTGGAGAATATCTGCGAAAACAGGGAGAGAATCCGGCTGAATCAGTCAACCTGAAAGTCATCCAGGCGATTATTTATTTGGAAGCTGTCCAACAGTTGGAACAAGAATTGCCAATTGAATATTACGTCTGAAACACAAAAGCTCATCTCTATAGAGATGAGCTTATTTTTTAAAATAAAATCGCCAATGACCTTTAACGGATAAAACTTGGCGAATAATCCGCTGATTGTCAAATCTCTTTTTCGCTGAAGACGTCCGCTTCGTAGCGGTAGAATTCGGTGGCCTGGTCAAGATAGCATTTCGCGTCCAGCCCCGCCTTCAAGCACAAAGTGCCGAAAAATTCATCCGGTTCGGGCACTTCCTCCCAAACCTGCGGGAGATAGGTCGCGCCCGCCGGCCCGTTTTTAATAATTACGCCATCGCCTTTTTTAAGTTCGGCAAAATTAACTTTTTCCGGCAACGTTAAAATTGAAATTTCAATTTCCAATTTGGGCAATTCCTCCGCTTCCACCGGCAAAAATCTCGGGTCGCGCGCGGCCGAAACGGCATTGTCGCTCACCGCTAAAATCAGCGATTCAACCGGTTCAATAAAGCCGATGCACCCGCGCAAATTTCCGCCTTTCCGCAAAGTCACAAAAACACCGCGCTTTTCCCAAAGCTTTTGATTGATGGTTTGCGGCTCGCATTTTTCGCCGTCGCGCAGATATTTTTCCAAAGTTTGGCGGGCGATTTTCAATAAAAATTCTTTTTCGCCTCGGGTATAATAGCTGTTGTCCATAAAAAATTATTCTAGATATTTTTCAATATTCCGCCGATGCTCTTCGTAGGTCTTGGCGTAATAAGTCGTCCCCTCGCTGTCATTGATGAAATAATAATAATCATTGTGCCGGGGATAAATCGCGGCCATAATGGCGTCCAGCCCCGGATTGGCAATCGGTCCCGGCGGCAAGCCGCGATATTTGTAAGTGTTGTATGGCGAATCAATTTGCAAATCGGCCAAACTCGGCCGCATTGCGTTTTTACCGGTGATATAATTGACGGTCGCGTCCGATTGAAACCCGATCCCCTTATCCAAACGCTTCCAAAAAATATCCGCCACCATTTTCTTGTCTTCCGCCGTGCGCGCTTCGCGTTCAACGATTGACGCCAAAGTAATCACTTCAAAAATCGTTTTATTTTGTTCTTTAATTTCCGCGCGCATCGCTGCGGTGAGCTTGGCGTCAAAATTGGCCAAACATTTTTTGATAATGCCATCGGCGCCGGCATTTTTAAAAACGCGGTAAGTGTCGGGGAAAATAAATCCTTCCAGCGTCTTAGCGGTTATGCCGCTCAAAAAATCATATTGCTCGCGCCACTGGTCGGTTTTAATCTCGGCTAAAAATTCTTTTTGTGAAACCAAATTTTGCTTTTCCAAATACGCGCCGATTTCATCCGCCCGCCAACCCTCAATCAAGGTGATCTTTTTTTCATTGCTCACGCCCGCGTTATTTTCCAACTCCTCTAAAATCGCGCGCAGATTCATGTTGTCGGCCAATTTGTGCTCGCCGGCGATGATCTTGCCGCCAGCGCCTTTCAGCCGGGCGTAAAACGTAAAAATCAATTCGCTCTTAATCAATCCTTCAGCTTTCAAATTTTTAGCGATGCTTTTCGCGCTCTCCCCTTCGGCAATATCAAAATAAACGGTTTTCACCGAATCTCCCGCCGGCGCGAAAACGGCATTAATAAAATAAATGCCGAAAACTATCGCCAAAATAAAAATTAAAATAAAAAACTTTTTCATAATTCAATTATAGCAGTTTCCGGCATTTTCCGCCATCAGAAGAATTTTTAATTTTATGATATAATATAACCATGAAAATAAAGGGCAAATGGGCTCATAAATCGCGACTCGGCCTCCCCCCGTACGTCATCCCAGCGCAAGCTGGGATCCAGGATTTGCAAGAGTTAATCCCTAATGCCGAATTATCGCTAAAGAAATATTATTTCTCTAACAGGTTAAATAATAAATGTGCAATGCTTTGCCTCAATATGTTATTCTGCTAGGTTAATCAATAGCACCCTGGATTCCAGCTTTCGCTGGAATGACGGGAAAGGAGACGCGGCAACGCCGCGTCTCTACGCATCGCAATAATGATGAAGGGAATTTATTTTTTATGCTTAAAAAATTCCGAAAAATAATTATCTTCCTGGCGATATTTTTAATCGCCAGCAAACTGCTGATTACGGCCGGGGTTTTTTTGTACCCGAAATTCATCAAACCGGAACCAAAAACCATCAGCTCGGCCAAATTGATTGAAATGACCAATGATTATCGCCTGGAAAACGGCTTGAACGCCTTAAGCGTTAATGCCCGCCTCACGCAGGCGGCGGTCAACAAGGCGGCAAATCTGCTCACCGAACAATATTTCGCCCACACTTCGCCCGAAGGCAAGCGATTCTCCCAATGGATCAAAGACGTCAACTATAAATATTTTTATGTCGGCGAAAACTTGGCAATTGATTTTTCTGATGAACAATCGCTTTTCCTGGCCTGGCTGGACAGTCCGACGCATAAAGACAATATTATCAAACCGCAATATCAGGAAATCGGCATCGCCGCTTTGGAAGGCAAATATAAAAACCACCCGACAGTCGTGGTGGTCCAATTATTTGGCACGAGAGTTTTAGGCGCCAATGAACAAAACGCCGACGCCGGGTCGCCAAGCAACATTGACAATTATTTTTATCCGGAGACGTTTTGGCAAAAAGCGGTTTCCCTGAACACCTTAAACCGCGCCGATAAAATCAATAATTATATTTTGTTCGTTTTAGTCGGCCTGGCCATCATCAGTTATTCGCCTCAAAAAAGAAAAAGCCAGATTAACATCAAGCAGCCGATAATCAGCCGATACCACGCGAAAACATTCAGAGAATGATTTTCCAGATAGCGCAAAAGATATTTAATCGCCAAATAGCCGAAAACCGCGGCCGATAAAAAACCCAAGGCCATGATGATAAAATTTAAATCCTGCCAGCTTGGAATTTCCAAAAATTTTTTAACGCCGGCGGCGAAAACAATCGGCAAAGAAAGCAAAAAAGAAAATCTCGCCGCTTCTTCCCTTTTTAATTTCAAGCCCAAACCTGATATAATGGTAATACCGGAACGCGAAACGCCGGGGATGAGCGCGACAGCTTGCGCGCAACCGATTAAAAACGCTTCAAATTTATTTACATCCTGAATTTCTTTTTTCTTAGCCGCGTATTTTTCCGCCAGCCAGAAAAGCAAGCCGACGGCAATCAACATGAACGCGACGAGTTTCGGCGAACGTAAATTATTGCTGATTAAATCTTCAAAACAATAACCAAGAATCGCCGCCGGAATCGTACCGATAATCATCAACCAGGCCAATCGCTGGTTATAATTATTTTTCAAATTCCAATTCGCCAAGCTGGAAAAAAATCCGCGGATGATTTTCTCTATGTCCTTATAAAAAAACAAAAGCAAGGCGGCTAGAGTGCCCCAATGAAGCGTGACGTCAAAAAACAAGTTGTCCGGCAGATTGAAATGGAAAATGTCGTGGAAAAGCGCCAAATGGCCGGAGCTGGAAATCGGCAAAAATTCAGTGATGCCTTGGATAGCGCCGGCAACTATAGATAAAAAATAATTCATATAATTTTTTTAATAAAAATATGCCCATGCTCATCCTCATCCCCATTATTGTCGGCCTCGCCGCGCAAGCCATCAAGCTCTCTATTGATGGTATACCAAAAAATTTGAACTGGCAACATCTGTTGAGAGATTATGGCGGGATGCCGTCATCGCACGCCGCGTTCGTCGCTTCGCTGACGACGGCGATTTTGCTTTATGAGGGCTGGCATTCCGCGGCTTTTGCCGTAAGTTTTGCCTTGATGATTATTGTCATTCGCGACGCCGTCGGTTTTCGGCGGGAAATCGGCCGGAACGCGGTTCTGACCAATTTAATCGCCAAATCAACTTTAAAAAACAAGAAAATAAATTATCTGCCCGAAAGAATCGGCCATACGCCCGAAGAGGTCTTGGCCGGATTCGGCGTCGGCTTGGCTTTGACTGTG
>CAZLRS010000035.1:0-5614 GCA_964562085.1 uncultured Gammaproteobacteria bacterium
TTTGACATATGCCCTTAGGATACCAGAAAAGTGCAATATGTATGTGCACATTACCTTTCCACCTTGATTTTTTTCTTAAAAAATGTTATTTTTTAATCATGTCTGACACCAGTAAAGTCAAAAAAATAACCGAAATCACTCCGGCTTTTTTAGTTTGGTTCACTTTGATCGCCTTGATTATTCTGTCCATCGCTTTTCCGCTGTGGGCGATTTATTTTGTCATTGTTTTCGACGTCTATTGGATCACGCGCTTGTTCTACATGATGGTCTGGCTGATGATTTCCTGGTTTAAATATCGGCGCGCGGATAAAATTAATTGGCTTAAGCGCGTCAAATCATTGCCGAAAAATTATCTTGATTATTTCCACGTCATCACTTACCCGACCTACAAAGAGCCGTACGAAGTGATTGAGCGGTCGTTGGAAAAATTATTGGCGACCGATTATCCGAAAGAAAAATTTATCGTGGTTTTGGGCGGCGAAGAGCGGGACCGGGAAAATTTCACTGCCATTGCCGAAAAAGTTAAAAATAAATTCGCGGATAAATTTTTTAAATTGCTGCTTACCGTCCACCCGCCGGCGCCGGATGAATTGCCGGGCAAGGGTTCCAATGTTCATTTTATGGAAGCTCGGCTCAAAGAATTTATTGATAATGAATTGAAAGTCCCTTATGAAAATATCATTGTTTCCTGTTTTGATATTGAAACATTGCCTCACCCGCAATATTTCGCCTGCCTCGCTTATCATTATTTGACCCGAGCCAATCCCGCGCGCGCCAGTTATCAGCCGCTGATTTTATACAATAATAATATTTGGGAATCTAATCCGATCGTCCGCGTGGTCGCTTCGGCCACGACTTTTTGGCTATTGACCGATTTGTCGCGCCCGGAAAAACTTTTCACTTTTTCTTCCCATTCCATGAGTTTTAAAATGCTGGTTGACGTCGGCTTTCACGACAAGACGATCGTCACCGAGGATTCGCGCATCGCGTTGCAAGGTTTGACGCGCTATAACGGCGATTATGAAGTGGTGCCGCTATTTATTACTCTTTCCATGGATACGGTTTACATCGGCAAGTTTTGGAAAAGTTTGGCCGACCAATATAAGCAGATGCGGCGCTGGGCCTGGGGCGTGGAGCACTTTCCCTGGCTTTTGGCTAAATTTTTTGGGAAAAATGCCGTGAAAATGCCGTTGTTGAAAAAATTAAGATATTTATGGTATCAAACTGAAGGCATGTATTCGTGGGCGACGGCGCCTTTGATTATTCTAATCATGGGCCGTTTGCCATTGTGGCTGGCGTCCGATGAGGCGCGAGCGACGGCGCTTTTTCAGAACGCGCCGAGAACTTTGGAGACGCTGATGACCATCGGTATGTTCGGCTTAATTATCAACGCGGTTATGTACACTTTTATGTTGCCGGATCGGCCGAAGGGCTATGGCTTGGGCAATTACGTGATTATGGTTTTGCAATGGATTTTGTTTCCGTTCACGATGGTGATTTTCGGTTCCGTTCCGGCGATTGAAGCGCAGACCCGCTTGGCGCTGGGCGGCAAATATCGGCTAGGGTTTTGGGTCACGGAGAAAAATTTAGTAACTGGCAATAAGTAATATGGATTTTCCAAAAGTCACAATTCAAATCGTCACTTGGAACAGTTCGAAATACTTGCCGTTGTGCTTGAAATCCATTTTTGACCAGACGTTCAAAGATTTTCAGGTTTTAATTGTGGATAATAATTCGCAAGACGGCACGATTGATTTTTTGCGGCGCAATTATCCCGAGGTGGCGGTTTTTCAGAATAAAAAAAATTTTGGCTTCGCCAAGGCGAACAATCAGGGCATCAGGTTGCTGAATTCGCCTTATGTTTTGCTTTGCAATCCGGACGTAATCATGGAGCCGAATTGGCTGGAAAAAATTATGGCCGGCGCCGAAGCTGAAGAATACAAAAATTTCGGCAGTTTCAGCGGCAAGCTTTTGAAATTGAAAATGCTTAATTTTGAGTTGTCAGAAATTGAAAAAACCGATATTATTGATTCTTGCGGTTTGAAAATTTTAAAAAATCATCGGGTGGTGGAATTGGGCGCTTGGGAAGGGCGGGATAATTTTTCAGAAAAACGCGAGGCGTTTGGGCACAGCGGTTCCTTGGTTTTGTACCGTCGTGAAGCGCTGGCTGACACTTTAATTAAGACCAAAAATAATCCGGCCGGCGAATATTTTGACGAGGATTTTTTTTCCTACAAAGAAGACGTGGATTTGGCCTGGCGCTTGCGTTTGTTCGGCTGGCCGGCGTTTTTACTGCCGGACGCCCTGGCTTATCATGTCCGAAGCATGGCGCGGTCTTCGGGCGAAAAAATTTGGCAGATCGTCAAGCATCGGCAACGGCAGTCAAAAATCGCCAAGTATTATTCCTATCGCAATCATCTTTCGCTGTTGTTAAAAAATGAATTTGTCGAAAATTTAATCAAATATCTGCCGGAAATTTTTTGGCAGGAATTTAAAAAAGCGGTTTATGTTTTGTTTTTTGAATGGTCCAGTATTAAGGTCTGGGGCGAATGGCTGGCATTGGCGCCGAAAATGCTGGCGAAGCGCAGAGAAATTTTTCGCCGGACAAAACTGACGGCGGAAGAAATAAGGAAATGGATTGTCTAGCTGTTAGCTTTCAGCTGTTAGCTGTTAGGTTTTTGTCTAAAAGTTAAAAGCTATAAGCTAAAAGCTAAATATGGAAATCTCAATCATCATCAACAACTACAAAACCAAAGGCCTGCTCAAGCAGTGCTTGCAGGGAATAGCGCTCTATCCGCCTTCGGTTGAGTATGAAATAATTGTCGTGGATAATGATTCGCGGGATGGTTCGGCGGAAATGGTGAAAGAAAAATTTCCGGCGGTAAAATTGATCGCGGCTAAGGAAAATTTGGGCCACCATCGCGGCAATAATTTGGGCTTGAAGAATTCCCGCGGTAAGTATGTTTTAATTATCAACACCGATATTGCGTTTTTGGATAATTCCATTGATAAGTTGCATCGTTTTATGGAAGAGTGCTCGGAGGCGGCTTTGGTTGGTCCGAAATTGAAAAATCCCGACCGTTCAATCCAAATGTCGTGTTTGCGTTTTCCCGGCAAACTGATGCCGATTTATCGCCGGACTTTTTTGGGCCGGCTGTCTTTCACCAAGCGTTCGCTGGACGAATATCTAATGGCTGATTTCAATCACGCTGAAACCCGGCCGGTGGATTGGATTTTAGGCGCTTGCCTGATGGTGAGGCGAGAGGCGATTGATAAAGTCGGTTTGATGGATGAAGATTTGTTTTTGTATTTCGGCGACGTCGCCTGGTGCAAAAAATTTCTGGCCGCCGGCTATAAAAATTATTATTTCGCCGACACTGACATCGTCCACTATCATAAGCGGGAATCGGCGGAAAGCGGTCTGTTTTCCAAAATTTTTTGGATTCATATCGGCGACTGGCTTAAATATCTGAAAAAATATAAATAATTTTTTTGATATGTTTTTTAGAAAAAAAACGATTTTAGACAAAACGGAAGATTTCCTGGCCGAACATCATCTCGGTCGGCGCCATTTTCACTGGTTGAAATTTTTTGGCCTGGCTTTAGCGAGCATTCTGGTTTTAATTTTGATTTTGGGCGCGCCCTTAATCGTGAGCGGTTTAAAAACGCTGCATCGAATTAACGCCTTGGACGCGGATTTTTCCCGGACGATTACGGCCGTGGAAGCCGGCAACTGGCAAATAGCCAGCGTGGAACTTCGCTTAATCCGCGACAATCTCGCCGGCTTGAATAACGATTTGCGCCACAGCGGCATTATCGTTTATGCGCCCCCGTTCAACAAAAATATCAAAGCTATCGGCCAGCTTTTGGATTCGGCCGATGACTTGCTCGCCGGCTATGAACGGATTTTCAATGTCTTAAAAAACGTTGAACAAGATTTTGCCGTTCAAAACATCGTTTTGGGATTTAAGGACGCTAAGCAGCGCCAGGCGCTTTTAAAATCATTGAGAGATGGACGCGCTGATTTTGTTTTGGCGGAAAAAAATATTCAGGAAGCGGAAAATAAATTAACGAACATTAATACTGATGATTTGTCCAGCATTTTTCAGGATAAATTGTTGGCCGCCGATCAGATTCTGGCGGAAGCGGTGAATAATACGGAAATCGCTTTGCCGATTTTGAGCAATTTGTCGGAAATTTTGGGCTACAATCAGGAAAAAAATTATCTTTTTGTTTTTCAGAATAATATGGAAATGCGGCCGACCGGCGGGTTTATCGGCAGTTACGGCATTATCACCCTGAAGGACGGCGAAATTAAAAATGTTTTCACCGATGATATTTATAATTTGGATAAATTATCGCAAAGCAAATTAAATGTGCCGGCGCCGGCGCCGATGGCAAAATACAATAACCAAAAAACTTGGTTTTTGCGCGACGCGAACTGGTCGCCGGATTGGCCGACTTCGGCGGAACAAATCTTATGGTTTTTTAACGAGGAAAGGAAAAACGCCAATCTGCCCCCGCAAAAAATTGACGCGGTGATTGCCTTAACGCCTGATTTTATCGCTAACTTGCTGGAGGTGATCGGGCCGGTGGTGGCGGACGGCGAGAATTTTTCCGCTCAAAATTTCGCCAACGATTTGGAGCAATTCGTGGAATTTGATTATGCCAATAAAGGCGTGAGCAAAGATGAACGCAAGGCGGTGATCGGCGTTTTGACGAATTTAATTATTACTCGCGCGCATCAATTGCCGGCGTTGGACTTATTGCGCCTCTGGCTGGCGTTCAAAAAAAATATTGACGCCAAGCACATTTTGGTTTATTTCACCGACGCTGAATTGCAGAAATATTTTTATCAAAAAAATTGGTCGGGCATGATGAAACAAACGGCTGGCGATTATTTGATGGTCGTGGATAGCAATTTGGCGGCGTTGAAGACCGATTCGGTGATGGACAAGTCAATCAGTTATAATTTGCGCGTGGACGAGAAAGGTGATTTGATCGCTCATCTGGAATTGACTTACAAGCATAACGGCCGGCATCTATCCGGTTTCATCACTCGTTATCGCGATTATGTGAGAATTTACACGCCGAAGGATACTTGGTTTATTAAAAGCTATGTCCGGCAAGGCGATCAGGTGACGGATTTAAAAATTTTGTCCGATTTGGAAATTTATAATGAATTGGATAAAAAGGTGGCTGCCGCCTTTTTGACGATTGAACCGGGCGAGACCAAGATTTTGGTTTTGGAGTATCGTTTAGGGCCGGAGTTCAAGACGCAATATGAAAACGGAACGTATACATTTAGTGTTCAAAAACAGCCGGGCACAATTGGACATAATTTGCGAATTAACTTAAACTTTAATCGTCCAATCTCGGCCTATAACGCGGACAGTTTCCCGGCGGTGGAACGCGCCGGCGAGATTGGCTGGGATGCTAAACTGGATATGGACAAGGAGTATCTAATTAAGTTTTAAAGTTTATAAAGTTATAAAGTTCATAAAGTAATTGAGCAATTTATAACTTTAAAAATTTTATAACTTTATAACTCGCGTATGTTTTTAAGAAAAGTCGGTATTGATTTGGGCACCACTAATGTTTTAGTTTTCATTCC
>CAZLRS010000036.1:0-5544 GCA_964562085.1 uncultured Gammaproteobacteria bacterium
AAATATTAGAATCGCGGATTGACGTCCAAGCGCGGCGAAAACCCTCTTTAATCGCCAAATTCAAATCTCGGCCGCCTATCAATTCCTCTCTCATTCTGGCGAAAATTAAAACATTCGCGTCAACCGCCATGCCGATGGACAAGATAAAGCCGGCGATGCCCGCCAAGGTTAAAGTAACCGGAATTAATTTAAACACCGACAGGGAAATCGCCGTATAAATCAATAACGCCAAAACCGACAAAATGCCGGGCAAGCGATAATATAAAACCATGAATATTGCCACCAAGAGCAAGCCGTAAAGGCCGGCCACCAAGCTTTTCCGCACCGCCTCATTACCTAAGCTCGCGCCGACAGTTGTTTGAGAAATTAAAGTGATGGGAACAGGCAAAGCGCCGGCGTTAAGCCGTTGCGTCAACAGTTTCGCTTCTTTTAGAGAAAAATTACCGGAGATAATCGCCTTGCCGGAAGTAATCGCCTCATTGACGCGCGGAATGCTGATCGGCTGGCCATCCAAAAATATCGCCACGAGTTTATTGACATTTCTCTCGGTAATTTCAGAAAATAGCTCCGCGCCCTCGTCATTGAATTCCAAGGCAACTTGCGGAATGCCGGAATTTTGGTCAAATTCAATTGACGCCTTTTTTAATTGTTTGCCGGTCAATTGCGTATCCAGCCATTCCGATTCCATTTCAATGCCTAAATCAGACGGGGTCTTGATTTTAAATAAAATATGGCGCGTATCAATTTCGCGAGCATCGCCTTCGCCTTTCACCGCCTCTTCCTTGATGATATGATAACCGAATTGCGACAGCGCCAACTCCGGATAAATTTCACCCGGTTTTAATTTATTGAAGATTACATCTTCATATTCCGGCACGAAAACACCCTTTTTTATGCCAGCATAAAAACCGCCATTATCTTTGCTGCCCGGGTCATCAGAATATTGCTTGGCCAAGGCGACAAAATCGCCGCCGTTTTTAATCTGTTTCAAAACGTCTTCGGCTTTCGCTTTAATTGCCGCGTTCTCGTCAGTCAATTGTTTTTGCTGTTCCGGCGTCAGCTTAACGGCTTGCGGATTTTCTTCTTTAAATTCCAACAGCGGGGTCTCGCCGATTATTTTAATCGCCTGATTGACATCATGCACGCCGGCGAGTTCAACAATCACGCGCCAATTATCGCCGACCTGGTCGGTCTGAACCACCGGCTCGGAAACGCCAATGGCATTTACTCTTCTCTCAATCACGTCGCGAACGCCGGAAATCGCATCGCCCCGACCGGATAAATCAAGCTTGGAAACGTCGGCATTATAAACTAAATGAGTTCCGCCTTGCAAATCAAGACCGAGGCGGAAAGGAAAGCCATATTCGCCCAAATCAATCTGCTTGATATTTTTCCAAGTCAAGCTCTTGCTATTATCCGCGCTTCTTTCAATTTTCGGCCAAACTTTCATTTCGTTCAGCGCCGGCACGGCCGTGAGCCACTTATCAACCGCTGAAGCGGCCGGATTATTAAAGCCGGAAACATCAATTAAAGCCGTCAGCAAAAACAGCGCAATTATGCCAAAAATGACCCAGCGAAGCTTGCCTCGCGGGCCCGGAGCGAAAAAACGTTGAAATAGATTTTTTTCCATGACTAATTAGGGAGATTTACAATATTTGTAATTTAGCAAAAAAAAACTAGTTTGGCAAGTCGGCCGCCATTTCCACTAATCGGCAGGAATAAGCCCATTCATTATCGTACCAAGCCAAAATTTTAACCAAATTGCCGCCGACGACTTTGGTGAATTTCAAATCAACAATCGCGGAATGAGTCGTGCCGATAATATCGGAAGAGACCAATTCATCCTCCGGCCCGGTCACGGCCAGCACGCCCTGATAAAAAGGTTTTTTCGCGGCCGAAGCGAAAGCGGCGTTGACTTGTTCAACTGTAACATTTTTTTTCAAAACCGCCGTAATGTCGGAGAGCGAACCGCAAGCCACCGGCACGCGAATCGCAATGCCGTCAAATTTTTCTTTTAACTCCGGCACAACTAAAATTGTCGCTTTAGCCGCGCCGGTGGTGGACGGCGCCAAATTGAGCGCGCCCGCTCTCCCCCGCCGCAAATCCTTCACGTCCGGTCCGTCAACGATTTTCTGCGTGGCGGTATAAGCGTGAATCGTAGTCATCAGCGCTTTTTCCACGCCGAATTTGGAAACTAAAACCTGAATCACCGGCGCGATGCAATTGGTGGTGCAAGAAGCGTTAGAAATTATTTTATCGCTTGATTTGATTGATTGAGCGGTCAATTCGGTGCCGAAAACGAGCGTTTGGACATCGTCCTTCGCCGGCGAGGACAAAATCGCCTTTTTCGCGCCGGCTTTCAAATGCAGTTTCAGCGCGTCTTTATTTTCAAAAACGCCGGTGCATTCCAAAACCACGTCAATGCCCAATTTCTTCCAAGGCAGACGCGCTGGGTCTTTCTCGGCGAACACCGGGTATTTTTTGCCGTTGACGATTAAATTTTTCGCGTCGTGGCTCACTTTGGCGCCGTAACGGCCGTAAACGGAATCGTATTTCAACAAATACGCCAAGGCGCGCGTATCCGTGAGGTCGTTAATCGCGACAATTTCCAAATTTTTCTTCGTTAAAGCGATTTTGAAAGCCGCTCGGCCAATCCGGCCGAAACCGTTAATGGCAACGCGTTTTTTTAGCATAGGATTGAATTATAAAGTTATTGAGTAATTATAACATAAAAAACAAAAAGACAAAATAAAAAAAACCGTGAAGCTGAAATTATCAGACATTCACGGTCTTGAACGTTTATTGTTCATCATCTTTCGGTAAAAAATCACCGGACATAAGCCGACGGCGATCTCCGCCGCGGACAATCGTCCAACCGAATAGCGCCATAATAATCCAAACCGCCAAAATTAATTTCCAATTGGCCAAAAACCAATCTACCATTTTAATGTACCTCCTATAATTAATTTTAATTATTTTTTAATCATCACTTCCACCACCAAATGCTCTCCCTTTTCCGAATCAATCTTGACATCAACGCTTCCGCGCAAAACATGCCAGCCGACAATCTCGCCCCGGCCGCTCTTGGTTCTCACCCGCGTGCCGATGGCGGGCAATTTGGCCGCCAATTCCTGATATAAATCTTTTTCATAAGCCAGACAGCATTTGAACCGACCGCAAATACCGGACAATCTTTCCGCCCCGCGATGTTCCACTTGCTGCAATTCAACCAAATCGGAAGTAACGCTGCCTAATTTTTTCAAATGCCCCTTACAGCATAATTTCCGCCCGCATGGTCCGGCGTCGCCGTAGGTCTTGGCTTCGTCGCGAACGCCGATTTGGTGCAAACGCACGGTCCGCAAAAAATGGCGGTTCAATTCTTTCACCAGTTCCCGAAAATCAATCCGGCCGTCAGCTAAAAAAGCGAACGTAATTTTTTGGCCGTCAAAAGAAAAATAGCAATCCACGATTTTCATATCCAAATTATTTCGCTTCACCGCCTGGCGGCAATGCTTCAAGGCCGTCTCTCTTTCTTTCTCCAGATTATTGTCTTCAAAATTATTTGATTCTTCCCGCGTCGCCTGATGGTCAATCGGCTTAATTTCTCCCAAAGCCGCGATTTCTTCCTCGTCCAAGTCCTGAAAACCGTTAACCCGCCCCAATTCAAATCCAAACTCCGTGTTGACGACAACATCATCGCCAACCTTTAAATCAAAACCCTCGGGATTGAAATAATATGATTTGTCCCAAGGGATGAATTGGATGGAAGCGACGCGCATGTTTTTGAAAATTAAAAATTCAATTTACACCGCAAACAGCCGAAATTCGATTACCGTAATCCCCTCGCCCAATAAATCCGCCACATGCCTGGTTTCGTCTTTAATGTAAATTTGATTCAGTAAACAAACATCCTCATAAAATTTCGCCAGCTTGCCGGCCATAATTTTATCCCAAATCTGTTCTGGCTTGCCTTCTTGCTGAAGCTGGGCGCGATAAATTTCTTTTTCTTTTTCCAACACATCGGCCGGAACATCTTCCGGCTTCACCCATTTCGGCGCCATCGCCACGATTTGCATGGCAATATCATTCGCCAATTCAGCGCTGCCACCCGATAGCACGACAACACCAGCCGCTTTTTTGTTGGAATGCAGATAGCTGCCCAAAACTTTACCGGATAAAACCGCGAAATCGCCAAGTTGAATGTTCTCGCCGATTTTCACAATCAGTTCGTTCTTGATTTTTTCGTCCGCCCACGCCTTGAATTCATCGCTATCGGCAGACAATAATTTTTCGGCGAATTCCGCGATCGTCTTGATGAAATCTTCATTGAGCGCGACAAAATCGGTTTCGCAGTTCAAAACCACGGCGGAAATTTTATTTTCCGCTTTCGCCAAGGCGATTAAGCCCTCTTTGGCGTTGCGAGCGGATTTTTTCGCGGCCTTGATTTCACCGCTTTTGCGTAAAACCTCTATCGCTAAATTAATATCGCCGCCGGTTTCTTCCAGCGCTTTTTTGCAATCACCGACGCCAGCGCCGGTCTGCTCGCGCAATTGCGAGATAATTTGCAGGTCAACGGACATAAAATATAATTTAAAAATTTAAAAATTTTCAATTTAAAAATAAAACTTTTGAAATTTTATAGATTAGACATTGCGAGCGCCGAGATTAACATTGATGTTCGCTTTGCCTTCCTTAATGGCTTCCGAGATGGTTTTGGCGATCAACTCAATGGATTTAATGGCATCGTCATTCGCCGGAATCGGATAATCGAATCTTTCCGGATTAATATTGGTGTCGCAGAAACCGACGATTTTAATTTTTTTATTAATCGCTTCTTCCATCGCGGTTTTTTCCTGCTTGGCGTCAAGCACAAAAACCGCGTCCGGCAATTTTTTCAATTCCGCCAAACCGCCGACGGATTTTTGCAATTTTTCAACTTCCTTGCTGAAAAGCATCTGTTCCTGCTTGGTGTATTTTTTTAGCACGCCGGCTTCCTGTTTCTCTTTCAAATCCTTGTATTTCTTGATTAATTTATTGACATTGGCAAAATTGGTGAATAACCCGCCAATCCAGCGCTCGGTAATATACGGCGTTTCGCACGCCTCGGCGTATTTCTTCATAATCTGCCGGCCCTGATTTTTTGTGCCGATAAATAAAATAACGCCGCCATTTTGCGCGGTTTCGCGCACAAAATTAACAGCGGCTTCCAGCTTGACTAAAGTTTTTTCCAAATCAATAATATGGACACCGCTCCGCTCCGTAAAAATGTAATCTTTCATTTTCGGGTGCCAGCGGCTTTTTTGATGGCCGAAATGAACTCCGGCCTGAAGCAATTCCAAAATTGTCGGGATGGTCATAGTTTTTTCCTTTCTGCCTCTACTTCTTGTCGCCCCGATTCATTTCGGGGAAGGAAAATTAAGAAGTATGAGTGATTTATCTCCCGCGCCTTCCCAAAACACTCCATTGGGGACAAAGCGTGGGAATTGATTAATGAGTTAATAAGATCCAGTTTACAATATATTGAAATAAATGTCAAGCCATATT
>CAZLRS010000037.1:0-5292 GCA_964562085.1 uncultured Gammaproteobacteria bacterium
TATAATCGTCGGCGTCGCCATACTGCTTTTCCAAATTTTCTTCCCAATCAAGCTGGTCAACCAGCTCGTCATCTAATTTTTCCGCCGGCAAATCGTCATCGGTTTTGATAAACATAATTTTATTTTTTTTATTTGTTACCTGTTAATTATTACCAGTTTCTTAGCTAATTCATACACATCCCCCGCGCCCATAATCAAAACCGCGTCAAAATCATTTAACTTTTCCCGAATGGAATTTTCCGCCGATGCCAAGTCCCCGCCATATTCCGCGTCAACGCCTTTTTCTCTGACGGCTTCAACCAATTTTTCCGAATTAACATCAAAATCCGCCGGATTTTCCCGGCCGGCGACATAATAAATATCCGGGATAATCACCTTTTTGGCTTCGCTGAAACTGCCGGCGAAATCCTCAAAAAAATTTTTCGTCCGATTATACTGATGGGGCTGGAAAACAATCAGAATTTTCTTTTCGGGATAAAATTCTTTCGCCGCCAGAATCGTTTTCCGCACCGCGTCCGGCGTATGGGCGTAATCGGTGATAATTTCCGTTTCGCCGGATTTTCCCAGCCGTTCAAACCGGCGCCAAGCGCCGTGAAAATCCGCCAACGCGCTCTTGATGATTTCCAAATCAATATTTTGCGTCCGCGCCGCCACAATCGCCGCCAAAGCGTTGTAAATATTATATCGCGCCGGCAACGGCAAAACAATTTGGCCTAAATTCTTGCCGCCGGCAAATAAATCAAACGTTTGCCGGCCATCGGCAATTTGAATATTTTTCGCTTGGACTTCCGCCTCGTTTTCAATGCCGTAAGAAATAATTTTCGCTTGGCAATCTTTGGCCGCCGCCAAGGAATTTTCATCATCATTATTGATAATAATAAATCCGTCCGCCGGCGCGCGCTTCAAATAAGAGCCAAAAGCGGCTCTGATTTCCGCCAAATCCTTATAATAATCCAAATGGTCGGCGATAATATAAGTGATAACCGCCACCCGCGGCTGATAATTATCAAACGCCCGGCGGTATTCATCGCTTTCAAAAATAAAATGCTTGCCCTGGCCTGCCCGCGAATTGCCGTTTAGATAATCCACCTTGCTGCCCACCACAATAGTCGGGTCTAAGCCGGCGGCCATAAAAATTTTGCCAATCATCGCCGTGGTGGTGGTTTTGCCGTTTGTCCCGGATATGCCAATGCCGAATTTATCTCGCATTAACAAGCCCAGCAGTTGCGGATAAGTAATTTCAGTAACGCCTAACTGCTTGGCTTTTTGCCGCTCCGGATTATCTTCCGGCGCCGCCACCGTATAAACAGCCAAATCAATATCCGCGCTGATATTTTCTTCGGCTTGCGGAATAAAAACTTTTATGCCTTCATTTTTCAACTGTTCGGTAATCTCGCTGGCGACCGCGTCACTGCCTAAAATCTCTTTGCCTTGCTCTTTTAAAATTCGCGCCGCAGCAGAAATCCCAATTCCGCCGATGCCGATGAAAAATATTTTATTGATTTTGTTTAGATTTATGTTCTCTGTCATTAAATAATCAAAAATTGGTTAAATAAAAATTGGAAATTGGTAATGAAGTTTGAAATTGGTTGTATGTTACATGTTTTACATTATTTAGCTATTTCTAACAATACTTCCGCCACCTTTCCTGCCCCATCCGGCTTCATCATTTTGGCGATGTTCCGGCTTAAATTATCCATTGACGCTTCATGGGCGACAATTTCGCTCACCGCGCCGATGAAAACCGAGTGGTCCAAGCCGTCCTGATTTAAAACCGCCGCGGCGTTATTTTTTTGATAATACTGCGCGTTCGCTTCCTGATGGCTTCGCGGTATCGGAATCAAAATCGCCGGCTTGCTTAAAACCGTCAGTTCGGAAAGTGAGGAAATGCCGGCCCGGCTCACCACCAAATCGGCGGCGCAAAAAGCGTCCGGCATTTCATGATTCAAAAATTCAAATTGATGGTAATTTTCCGCTTTGACGTTAACACGCTTGCCTTTGCCGGTGAGATGGACGACTTGGCAAAATTGCAACAGTTCGGCCAACGACTTTTCAACCGTTTCATTGATTTTTTGCGCGCCGGTGCCGCCGCCCAAAACCAACAAGGTCGGCAAATCTTTTTTTAAACCGAATATTTCCCTAGACCTTTCTTTTTGGCAGATAAAGAATTCCGGTCGTACCGGATTGCCGGTTAAAATCGTTTTAACCGGCGCGAAATCGCCCAAGGACGGCTCAAAAGAAACCGTGATTCTGTCCGCGATGTTCGCCATCAATTTATTCGCCAAACCGGCGATGATGTCCTGTTGATGGATTAAAATCGGAATTTTTAACAGCCGAGCCGCGTAAGCGACCGGCACGCCGACAAAACCGCCGGCCACCATCACGACATTCGGCTGGAATTTTTTTAAAATCAGCCAGCTCTGAAAAAATCCGACCGAAATCTTGAACGGGTCAATAAAATTATGCCAATTTAAATACCGCCGCAACTTGCCGGAATTAATCGCTTGAAAATTTATTTTATAACTTTTCACCGCTTCTTTTTCCGGGCCGTGTTTCGTGCCGATGAATAAAAATTCCGCTGACGGATTTTCTTTTTTGATTTCCTGATAAACGGCGATGAGCGGGCTCACCGAGCCCATCGTGCCTCCGCCGGATAAAACGATTTTCATATTTATCTTAGTTTATGCTCTATGCTCCCCTCTCGAGATATTAACAAGAATTCCGGCCGCTGCCAAGCAAGTTATTAAAGCCGTGCCGCCATAAGAAATGAACGGCAACGGCACGCCGGTTAACGGCATAATGCCGGAAATCCCTCCGATATTGCAAAATACCTGCGCGGAAAACCAAACTGTAATGCCGATTGCCAGCAGTTTTCCGAACTGATCGTCGCATTGCTTGGCGATTCTGAATCCTTTGACTGCCAAAAAACAAAAAATTAGGACAACCAAGGCGCTGATGAAAAATCCGAGCTCCTCGGCCAAAACCGCGAAAACCGAATCACCAGCAACTTCCGGCAGATAAGCGAATTTTTGGCGCGAGTGTCCCAGTCCCCGGCCGAACCAGCCGCCCGAACCGATTGCCAACAGCGCTTGATTGATTTGATAACCTCTGAAAAGCGGATCTAATTCCGGATGCATAAAAGTGGTCAAACGCGCCGTGCGATCGGGCGACATTTTTATCAGAAAAAATAAAGCGACAGCGCCCAAGCCGGTAATCCAGGAAATATGCTTCAACCGGCCCCCGCCGACAAAATAAACCGCCATTGCCATCGCCACAATAATTGACATCGTGCCAAAATCCGGCTGAAGCATAACCAATCCCAAAATTATCATTAAAACAAAAATAAAAGGCAAAAATCCATGATGCAAATCGCGGATGCCATGCTCGCGCCGAGAGGACAGCCAGCTGGCGAGATAAATTAAAAATGACAATTTGACCAGCTCGGCCGGCTGAACCGAAAAACCAAGGATATTAATCCAGCTTTTTGCCACCGTGTTATAGCTGGCGCCGATACCGGGGATAAAAACCAAAAGCAATAAGCCGACGGAAATAAATAAAAACGTCGCCGCCAATTTTTTTAATTTTTTATAATCAAAGCGCGAAAAAAACCAGAACAAAATAATTCCAGGCAAGAAGCCGAAAATAAATTGATGCTTCACCATCCAATAGCTGTTCTGATATTTTTGCCAGCTGACGGCCGCGCTCGCCGACGACAGCATCACCAAGCCGAATAAAGTCAGAAATAAAATAATGCCGACCAGCTGCCAATCGGGCTGGCGTTTTTTATGGCTGGAAAGAAAATCACGGATAAAATTTTTAAGCGGAATCATAATATTTAAAATTTTGCAATAATTTTTCTAAACTGATCCCCGCGGTCAAATTCATTAGTGAATAAGCCAAAAGAGGCGCAGGCGGGGCTTAACAAAATAACATCTCCCGCCTTAGCAAATTGTCTCGCTTCTTTCACCGCTTCCGACATGGAAACAACTTCGGTAACTGGTAACTGGTAACTGGTAACTGGTAAAAAATTTTTTATTCTCTCCGTCCCCGTGCCTTTTAATAAAATAACAGCTTTGCAATTTTTCTTCACTTCTTTCGCCCATTCTTTAAAATCCAAACCCTTATCCGAACCGCCGGCGATTAATACAATTTGCTTTTTTGAAGCTAGCGCTTTCAAAGCCGCAATCCCCGCCTCCGGCGTGGTTGAAGTTGTATCGTTGTAATATTTCACGCCTTGCGCGGTTTTCAAAAATTCCAAACGATTGGGCACGCCTTTAAAATTGCTAACAATTTTTTTAATCACGGCTGGTTTCGCGCCAAAAATCATCGCGACACAAACCGCCGCCATCACATTTTGCAAATTATGTTCGCCAGGCAATTTTATATCTTTAATTTTTAAAACTTTAATTTCTTTGCCGTCTTGGCGGAAATAAATCTCCCCCCGCCGCGCGAAAATGCCATTCTCTTCTTTAAATTCTTTCAACGAAAACCAAAACCGCCGGCCGGGCGCGCGCTTGCCCATTTTAAAAGTAAAATCATTATCACGGTTTAAGATAACGCAATCCTGCAAATTCTGCCAAAGGAAAATATTTTCTTTGGCCGCCGCGTAATCCTTCATCCCGCGATAAGTCTTCAAATGATCCGGATAGATATTGGTGACCACCGCGATGTACGGGCTTAAATGATGCGGTTGCAAACTTTCCAGCATCCAAGATGACAATTCCAAAACCGCCATCCCGCCTTTTTTCACCCGCGCCATCTGCGCCAACGGCGACTTAGCGATGTTGCCGCCCAAAACCGCGTTTTTATCAATCACCCGGATAATTTCGTAAATCAAGCTGGTAGTAGTGCTCTTGCCCCGCGTACCGGTGATGCCGATGATTCTTTTCCGAGGAATCAATTGAAAAAATAAAGAAATGTCGGTTTCAATCGGAATATTTTTTTCTTGGGCGATCTTCAAATACGGTGATGAGCTCGGCGCGCCTGGATTTTTCAAAATCAAATCAACATTCTTAAAATCTTCCGCCCGATGCCGGCCCAAAACCAATTTGATTTTTTTCTTCAATGCTCCCAGGCGCTTAAGCTGCGGCGCGAGCTGTTCGGCGGTTTTCAAATCAGTCACCGTTATTTTCGCGCCTTGGGACGCTAAAAAACGGGTAGCGGAAATTCCACTGCCCTGTTCATACAAGCCAAGCCCCATCACGGTCGCTTTCTTATTTTGAAAATTTAGCATGAGAGATTAAAAAAAATTATTTTAACCACCCGCCGCGATCCATTAAAAACATCACAATG
>CAZLRS010000038.1:0-4441 GCA_964562085.1 uncultured Gammaproteobacteria bacterium
CCGAATAATTTCTCCGCCAGTTTATAACCGACGACCGTCACGCGCGCCAAGGATTTATCCTCTTCCTCGGTGAACATCCGGCCGGCACCGATTTCCGACCGGTCAATATCCAGCACTGAAGCCGAAACGCTCAAAAAATTCACGGTCTTATTTGCTTCCTGATACGAAACCACCGCTTGCCCCATCAAGCCGGCGTAAAAATTGGCAACGTTAGGCAATCGGCCGATCGCGTCGGCGTCGTCCAATTTAAACGTCGTCACCTGAATGCCTTGCGCCATGGAGCCGGCGTTTTCAAAAGAATTCTTCGCCGTCGTCGGCACTTTCACTTCAATCTGAATGAAGTCGGAACCGAAAGATTCCAGCTGGCTCAATACCATGCCCTTCAAACTTTCGCCGGCGGACATAACGATAATCACCGCCGCGATGCCGATCACAATGCCGGCAATCGTCAAAATCGTCCGGCCCTTATGGCGGAACAAAGATTGGGAAGCAAGTTGTAATGGTAACAGATTCATAGATAATTTCTAAATTTATTCATACCTCAACGCCTCCACCGGTTCCAGTTTCGCCGCCCGGCGCGCCGGATAAAGGCCGAAAATAAAACCGACTGCGGCCGCCACGCCGACGCCCATTAAAATCGAAGATGGCGTAACGACAAAATCCCACTGATAGCCGAGATACTTGGCCACGATTGAAACGGCTACGGCGACAGAAACGCCGAAAATAATGCCAATAATACCGCCGGATAAAGTGATGGCGATAGTTTCAGCGACGAACTGCGACATAATATCAAAATATTTGGCGCCGACCGCTTTCCGCAAGCCGATTTCGCGCACACGCTCATTCACCGCCGCCAGCATGATATTCATAATGCCGACCCCGCCGACAATCAAAGAAATCGCCGCGATCGCCGCCAAGAAAAATTTCAAAGCGTTAGTGAGCGTAAGCAGGACATCAATCGCCTCTTTGGTATTGCGGGCGGAAAAATCATCTTGCTGATTGTCTTTCAGGCCGTGCCGGTCGCGCAACAGCAATTTAATGTCTTCATTCGCGCGGTCAATATTTTCCGAGTCGTTGACTTTGGCGCGGATATAATTGACATAGCGAATGCCGAGCATTATTTTCTGCGCCGTGGAAACCGGAATTAAAACGATATTGTCCTGATTTTGAAAACCGGCCGTTCCCCTTTCTCTCATTACGCCAATCACTTCAAAAAATTCCTTTTTAATTTTAACCGTCTTGCCGATGGGGTTGTCGCTGGCGAATAAATCCTGCCAAACCTGCTCACCCAAAACCGCGACGCGAGAATTATTTTTTTCCTCTTCCGGCGTAAAAAATCGGCCTTGGGCCACTTCCGTGCTTTCAACCTTAATGTAATCACTCATCACGCCGTAATAAGTGGAATCGGTCTTAACGCTTTGATAAGAAACCGTCGCCTTGCCGGTGTTGTAAGACGAGACCGCCGTGATATTCGGCACTTCATTTTTAATCGCCACCGCGTCCTCATATTTCAAAGTGGTGACGACAATGCCCATCACGGAAGCGGGCGGACCGTTTTCATCAGAGGCGCCGGGCAAGATAGCGACCATATTGGTGCCGACGGAATTTAATTGATTAATAATCAAGCTCTGGGCGCCGGCGCCGACGGACATAATGATAATCACCGAGGCGATGCCGATGATAATGCCCAAGCTGGTCAAAAAACTGCGAACCTTGTTGGCGCGCAGAACGGAGAAGGAAAGTTTGATGGAATCAAAAATGGTCATAAATTATTTAGCGAGTTCGCCATCTTTAGCCGAGCGGCGGTCGCTTACCTGCTGGTCGCTGACGATTTCGCCGTCCATTAATTTAATGATTCTGGCGGCGTGGCGGGCGGTGTCGCTTTCATGCGTGACTAAAATAATCGTGTGGCCTTCATCGTTCAATTTTTCCAGAATTTCCATAATGGCCTGGCCGGATTTGCTGTCCAGATTGCCGGTCGGCTCGTCGGCGAAAATCACGCTCGGCTCGGTAATCAAAGCGCGGGCGATGGCAACCCGCTGTTTTTCTCCGCCGGAAAGCTGATTGGAAAAATTTTTGGCGCGATGAGTCAAACCGACCGCTTCAATCGCCTTCTGCGTCAATTGATTCTGATTTTTTTTATCGCTGTACAAAAGCGGCAAACGCACATTTTCATAAACCGTGGTTTTCGGCAAAAGATTGAACGCCTGAAAAACAAAGCCGACTTCTTCATTCCTGATTTTCGCCAATTCATCATCCGTCAAATTAGACACGTCCCGACCTTTGAAAAAAAACTTGCCGCCGGTCGGCGTGTCTAAAAATCCCAAGATGTGCATCAAGGTTGATTTGCCGGAGCCGGACGGCCCCATAATCGCGACGAATTCGCCTTGATTGATTTCAAAAGACAAGCCGGGCAGGACTCGGGTTACAACTTCATCATTTATATAATCCTTTTTTAAATTGTCTACTTTAATAAGTGGAGCTGACATGAAATAAATTTCTAATTTCTAATAGACGGTAAGCGGTCTATTTCCCATTTTTCTTAAATGTAATCACCAACTCGCCTTCGTTCAAGCCGGACAAAATTTCCACCAAACCGTTGTCGCCCCGCAAGCCGATTTCCACGATTTTTTCCTGAGGCTGGCCATTAATCAAAACCTCCGCGTATTTTTCCGCTTTTTCAGCCAGAGTCGCGGCCCTGATTTTAACCGCCCGTTGCGGAATGTATAAAACATCTTTTCGCTCGCCGGTTTTCAGGGTGACATCCGCGGTCATGCCGGATTTTAATTTTTGATTCCATTCATTATTATTGTCAAAAATAACCGTAGTTTTGTAATAAGTAACATCTTGAATCACCGTCTGCGCCGGGTCAATAAAAGAAACCGTGCCGGCGAAAACATGGTCGGAGCCGAACGCATCCAATTCAATTTCGGTTTTGTCGCCGATTTTGACTTTGGCGATATCCGATTCCGGGATATCAACTTTCACTTCAAACTGCGCCGTGCTTAGCATTTGGATCACCGGTCCGGAAAGATTCGTCTGCTCGCCGATGGAAAAATTAACCTTGGTGATGGTGCCGTCAATCGGCGCGGTGATGGCGTAATCGCTCAAATCGGCGATGGCTTTGGCCAATTGCGCCTGGGCTTGCGCCACTTTCGCTTCGTAAGAATCAAGTTCAAAACTTCTCGGTCCGGCTTGCTTCAAAGCCAGCTCCGCTTGGGCGATGGACAAATTATTTTTGGCCGCCTCAACGCTGGTGGCGTAAGAATTGATGCCGTTGGATAAATTTGATTTGGCTGTTTGCAACGAAGTGAGAGCGGTGTTATTGGTTGACTGCTGGGCAGTAACATCCGATTTTATCGTATCTTTATCGGTTTGGCTGTAAAAACTGTTAATAATAATTGAATCGGCGACCACAAACGCTTGGTCCAAAAAATCATTCAAATTAAACAAAACGTTTCTTAATGCGTCAGCCGCGATTAATATTTTTTCATTGGTCTGTTCGGCCTTGGCGTCATTAAATTTTAATTTCGCTTGAGCAAAATCCGACTGGACGGAATAATAAGAAGTTTCCAATTGATTGAGATTATTAGTCTTGCTCACTTGCAGATTGCCGGTGGTATTGTCATTGAGCAAATAATTATAAACTTTGTCCAACGCCACCGGGACGGTAAAAATGGAATAATTGGCGGCATCCAGCGCTTTTTGCCGATAGACGTCCAATTGGGTATCGCGTTCAATTTTCAAATTTTTCAAATCGTTTTGGGTTTTGATAACTTTTTGTTCCGTCACCTTAATGTCTTCAGCCGAATAGCCGGCTTGGATTTTCGCCAAATCCGCCTGCGCCGATTTTAAATTCGCCCGATACTGCGACACCTGCGCCGACAAACCGGCGCTATCCAGCCGAGCCAAGACCTCGCCGGCTTTGACAATCTTGCCTTCGTCAACCGGCAAAAAAACCAATTTCCCGGCGCTTTTGAAATTCAAGCTGATGTCCTGCGCCGGGTCAACTTGACCGGTAGCGGTGACGGTCTGGGTCAAATCGCCTTTTTTAACAGCTTCGGTCGCGTACTCTACCGCCGGCTTTTTCCCGGCTTGCATAGCGATCCACCCGCCGATAATAATTATGGCTAAAATCAGGGTAATCCAAAAAATTTTACTCTTAAAAATCTTCTTCATAGGGCTGAAAATGATGAATAATTCTTAATTATTTTAACACATTTACTAAAAAAATAAAGGGTGATAATTTTCATTGCCAAAAAGGAGTCCAAAAAATGTTAACAGTTAATTGTTAATTGTTAATAGTTAATAGTTAATAAAGTAGCCCCATGGGGAATCGAACCCCAATTTCATCCGTGAGAGGGACGTGTCCTAACCGTTAGACGATGAGGCCTTAATATTGATAAATAAAAAATTTTCCCAATTCCGTGTTGTCGCCCCG
>CAZLRS010000038.1:4451-5170 GCA_964562085.1 uncultured Gammaproteobacteria bacterium
GTCCGGCCCGACATTTGAAAACCGTAAGAAACCACTCGCGCGCTCGGCTTTAATTCTTGCGCGAATTTGCTTTCTAATTTCGCCATTATCTCGGGAAATAAATAACAGAATACCACATCCGCGCTTGACAGGTCAACCTTAAAAAAATTCCGCTGATAAACTGCCACTTTAGCTTTGGCGCGCCAAATATTTAATTTCGCCCATAAATAAGGCCAGAGCGATAATTCATAACCGACGCCGGACGCGCCGCTTTTTTTAACGGCGTAAATCAAAAAATGCGCTTTGCCGCAACCCAAATCATAAAGTTTTTCCCCGGGCTTTAACGCCATCGCTTTAAAAATTTCAGCAAAATCTTTTTTCGGAATGGAAATAAACGGCACGCCCTTGGTTTGGATTAAACCGATGATAAGCGAAACCCCCAAAATGGCGGCAAAAATGCTGATAATAAGAAAAGCAAGCAAAAATCCAAGCATTTTATGATTTGTTAAAATTTTTTACCAGCGGCGAAAAAATGATTGACAACCGTTTTTTTATTTGCTATAATCAATTACTTGCACCTTAATCAACCGACGGACGCTTAAAATAAGCCTCTCTCGCCTATCTCCTATGGGTAACGACCCTCCGGCATCCCCCCTATGCCGCGAGGGTCTTTTTTTCTTCGCCTCGCCGAAGCCAGCAGGCGAAGCTCGCCTATATCTCCTCCAAAATCTGCTTCATTT
>CAZLRS010000039.1:0-4861 GCA_964562085.1 uncultured Gammaproteobacteria bacterium
AGGTGAAAAGAAAGACAACAAGCGCCAGGAATGCGAGGTTTATTCCCGCGTGGTCGGCTACATGAGGCCGGTTGACCAGTGGAACCCGGGCAAACGTTCTGAATTTCACGATCGGAAAACTTTTAAGGTTAACATTAAGACCGCGTAGTTAAATATTTTATGAAAATTGCCGGTTTACAGCCAGTGACTCTGCTTGACTATCCTCAAAAATTGGCAGCGATCATATTCACCAGCGGTTGCAATATGCGCTGTCCTTTTTGTTATAATCCATTTTTAGTTTTGCCGGAATGGATGAAAAAAAATAAGCTGATGGCGGAAAAGGACTTGTTCGTTTTTTTTAAAAAGCGGAAAAAATATCTGGACGGAGTCGTGATTTCCGGGGGCGAGCCGACGTTACAGAGAGATTTGCCTAAATTTTGCCATCGGTTGAAAAAATTGGGTTATGCCGTCAAGCTGGATACCAATGGTTTGATGCCGGAGGTCTTGCGCCAGTTGATCGCGGAAAAATTGGTAGATTACATCGCCATGGATTTGAAAAGTCCGCTGGAAAAAACCGGCGTGGCTTGCGGTCTGGCCGTGGACGCGGAAAAAATCAAAGCCAGCATTGAGTTGATAAAAAATAGCGGGGTGGATTATGAATTCCGCACGACCTTGGTCAAAGGTTTGCATGAAAAAGCCGATATCAAAAAAATGGCCGAGTTGATTAAGGGCGCGAAAAAATATTATCTGCAGAATTTCAGCCGGGTGGAACAAATGGTCGGCGGGAAATTTAAGGGCCGGAGTTTCGCGCGCCGAGAGATGGCGGAATTCGCGAAGTTGGCGAAAAAGCTGGTGGCGGTTTGCGCTGTCAGATAAGCGGAGGTATAATAGATAAAGAGCTAAAATTTTAAATTAAATTTTATGTTATCCCAGAAAGATTTATCCAATCTTAACGCAGAATCTGACCTGAAAGAATTAGTCGTAAAAAATTTGGCCTTGACCGAAAAATTGCAGAAAGACATCCATCGCATCAAACGTTTTATGTTTTGGCGGATGGTGGTCGGCTGGCTTTGGTTTATTATTATTGTCGGTCCGATTATTCTGGCTTTTTTCTACCTCCCGCCGTTGCTAAAAGATTTTCAAATTAAGTATCAGAATATTCTCGGGGAGGGGCAGAATTTGTTGCAGTCAATCGGCAAAGAAAATACGAAATAAAATTCAAAAAATGTCCCCCTCCTTACGAAGGGGAGGGGAAAGTTAAATATTTTTTATGTTAACAGAAATTAAGGATTTGCAAAAACAAATCTCTGGATCATGGAGGTTGCTTTGACTTGGACCAATCGGCCAAAGAAATCCAGCGATTAGAAAAGGAAATTTCCCGTCCGGATTTTTGGCAGGACCGGGAAGAAGCCAAAGCCGTCGGCAAGCAGTATGAAGATTTGAAAGCGGAATACCGGCAGTGGTTTGATTTGAAAAATGAAGTTGACGAATTGTCGGCGCTGGCGAAATTGTCCGGCGCGGATGAAAAGATGCAAAAAGAAATTGAAAAAAAATTAAGCAAACTCCAAACGGAATTCAAGAAAATGGAGTTTGCCGTTTTATTTTCCGGCGCC
Source organism: uncultured Gammaproteobacteria bacterium (assembly GCA_964562085.1). Classification (GTDB taxonomy): domain Bacteria; phylum Patescibacteriota; class Patescibacteriia; order 2-01-FULL-39-33; family 2-01-FULL-39-33; genus CAZLRS01. The sequence goes on from CAZLRS010000039.1 coordinate 1,593, forward strand.
GAAGACAAGGGCGGAGCGATTTTATCCATTCACGCCGGCACGGGCGGAGTGGACGCGCAGGATTGGGCGGAAATTTTATTGCGGATGTATCTGCGGTTTTGCGAAAAGCGCGGCTTTGAAGCGAAAATCGTGGATGAAGTCATTGGCAGTGAAGCCGGCCTCAAAAGCGTGATGTTGGAAATTATCGGCCGGTACGCTTACGGCTGGCTGAAATCGGAAAACGGCGTGCACCGGCTGGTGCGCATTTCGCCGTTTGACGCCGAAAAAATGCGGCACACTTCTTTCGCGCTGGTGGAAGTTTTGCCGGAAATTGAAGACGCCAAGACGATTGAATTGAAAGATGAGGATTTGAAAATTGAAGTGATGCGCGCGTCAGGGCATGGCGGCCAAAGCGTCAACACGACCGACTCGGCCGTGCGTTTGACTCACTTGCCGACCAAGATTTCCGTTAAATGCCAGAACGAGCGGTCGCAGGCGCAAAACAAAAAAAACGCTTTGAAAATTTTGAAAGTCAAGCTGCTGAAATATTACGAGGCGGCCGAAAGCGAAAACCTTAAAAATTTCAAAGGCGAATATCGGCAAGCCGAGTGGGGAAATCAGGCGCGCTCTTATGTGATGCAACCGTATCAATTGGTGAAAGACCACCGCACCGAACATGAGACGCCGGAAATCAACCGCATTTTGGGCGGGGAGCTGGATGATTTCATCGCAAGCTATTTGCGCTTTAAAGCGAAGAAATAATTTTTTCCATGCTTAAAACTTTAGCGCCGGCGCAGATATTTTTATTTTCCGCTTTAGCGTTTATTGCCGGAATCGGTTTCGGCAATTTTTTTGTCATTAACCATTTTTGGATTTTTTGCGTTTTGCTGTTTTTCGTCCTGCTGTTTTTTCTGGTCCGCCGCCCGGGCTGGAAAATCATCGCCTTCTGGCTGATTATTTTTTTGTTTGGCGTCTGGCGGTTCACTGTGGCATTGCCCGATTTTAGCGACGCGGGAAAAATTTATCATTATAATAATCAAACCGCGCAATTCAGCGGCCGAATCGCCAATGTTGATGTTCGGATTAACAAGCAAAAAATCATTTTAAAAACCGAGGAAATTTTTCTCAACGGCCGGGCGAAAAAAATCAGCGGGAAGATTTTAATCAATGAGTTGCTTTATCCGGAATATAGCTATGGCGACCATTTGATCGCTGAATGCGATTTGCAAAAGCCGGAAGCGTTTTCCGGTTTTGATTATGAACGATATTTGGCGGGTTATAATATTTTTTCCATTTGTTATTATCCGAAAAGCATCAAGGTTATTTCCGCGCCAAGCGGATCGGCCGGCAAAGATTTTTTGCCGAAGTTTCTGCTTAAGCCCTTGCTTGATTTGAATCAAAAATTATCCGCCGGCTTGTCCGCCTCGCTGGTGGAACCGCAAAACGCTTTGTTGCAGGCGATGATTCTGAATAACCGCGGCCTGCTGGCGCAATCTTGGCTGGATAAATTTTCCAACACCGGCGTGACGCACATTATTGCCGTGTCCGGTTCGCATATTGCTATTATTTCCATGGTGCTGATGCTGGTGTTTGTCAATTTGGGCGTGATTCGCCAGCGCGCGTTTTGGCTGGCGGCAACCGCCATCGCTTCTTATATTATTCTCATCGGCGCGCCGGCGTCGGCGGTGCGGTCGGCGATTATGGGCATCGCGGTTTTGCTGGCGCAGAAAATCGGCCGTTTGCCCGCTTCGCTTAATGTGATTGCTTTTTCGGCGTCGGCGATGCTTTTATTCAATCCCAATTTATTGCTGGCCGACGCCGGCTTCCAGCTTTCTTTTCTGGCGGTTTTCGGCTTGATTTATTTATCGCCGTTGTTGGAAAGATATTTTTCCCGCTGGCCGGATTTTTGGCAGATCAAGGAAATTTTGCTGATGACTTTTTCCGCCCAGATTATGACCCTGCCTTTGATCTTGTTTTATTTTCATAAATTATCAATTGTGGCGTTTTTGGCGAACGCTTTGATTCTGCCGACCATTCCGTTTTTGATGGTCTGGGGTTTTATTAATTCAATTGTCGGAATTTTTTCCGTCAGCTTTGGTCGGCTATTCGGTTTTGCGAGCCATTTGGGCGCCGGTTATTTTTTGCGCGTGGTGGAAATTTTGAATCGCGCGCCGTTCGGCTATTTGGCAATTTCCCTTAACGTGCTGGGGTTGGTTTTAATGTATATCGCCATCGGCGCGTGGATGTATTATTTAAAAAAGAAAGCAGTTGTAAAAAAGGCCTAACTTTGTTATGATTGAATTAAAATATGAGGATTATAATTTTCACCAAAAAAATCGACCATGATGAATTGCGGGAGCTCGCCAAAGAAAGTTTTGGCGACATGGCTAAGGCCGTCGTGGATGTGGAAAGGCGGGTGATGGCCGTCGGGGGCGAGTTGCATGCCGATGCCGAGGCCCTGCTTTTGGCCAACGGCTCCCAGCAGAGAAATTTATGGGGCATCAATATTTATCCGGAAAAGCCCAAAGCGGAAAGGATAGAATTTTCTTCGTTGATCAATATTAAGCCGGCTTTCGGCAATCGTTCGATTATCATTAATAATGAAGAGATAAAATTCAAGATTTTGGAAATCGTCAGTGAATTAATGGATTAATTATGACTCCAGAAAAATGGCAATCATTATCTTTATGCGAACAGCTGGGGAATATCGGCAGTGAAATTTCCCGCGCTTATTATTGGGAACAGAAAAGCGATTCAACGGCTAAAGACAACTCTTTGCTTCGGGCTTTGGCGTTGATTGATTTGACCTTAGACGACCGCCGGCACGCCGGCCGATTAAAGGAAATCGCGCGCTTAAGGGAAGTGGCGGCTGATTTTTTGTCAACGGCCAGGAATTATCAAATTGGCTTGTTTGATTTGGAAAAATTTTTAACCGATTACGCTTTGCTGGCGAGAAGATAATTTTTAAATAAATTCTTGTTACGTAGCATGCTACGTAACAATGGGCGTTAAAGTTGATTTATAAATTATACCTCCCCAAATCCTTAGCCCCGGGTTTATCCCGGGGTAAAAGCGTAAATAGGCGACGGAATTTGTTTAAATAAAAAATATGTTTGAACAATCATTTAAAAATATTGACAATATTCTCCATACCGATTCCGGTTGCGGAACCGAGCTTGATTATGTAGAACAAACTTCGTGGATTCTATTTTTGAAATATCTTGATGATTTAGAAGAGATTAAAAGAACCGAGGCGGCGTTAGCTGGGAAGAATTATGAATACATTTTAT
>CAZLRS010000040.1:0-4630 GCA_964562085.1 uncultured Gammaproteobacteria bacterium
CCTTAATGATTATTCGGCGACAAATTGGCGTGAGCATGCTTCTGGTAATACCGCTGGCCGACAAAATAGTGACTATCTTTTACCACCGCCAGCCGTTAACAATCCGCCGACGGCTAACGCCGGCACGGACCAATTTGCGGACTTGGGCGCAACGATTAATTTTGACGGCAGTTTATCTTCGGACAGCGACGGGATTATTTCACTTTACCAATGGAATTTTGGCGACAGCAATAGCGGGAGTGGCGTTACGACTTCGCACGCTTATTCCACGTCCGGAATTTTCACAGCATGGCTAACAGTTACGGATGACGACGGCGCGACCGGCACGAATAGTTTGTTGGTGACAATTAATGAGCCGGTGGCGGCCACGACGACGCCGACTACCACGCCGGCAATTATTCATCCGCATGACGCGATGATTAATGAATTTATGCCCGACCCGAATGAAGGCGAAAAAGAATGGGTGGAATTTTTTAATCGCACGACTTCCACGATTGATTTGGCGGGCTGGACATTAAACGACAATTCCGCCACTACGACTTTATCCGGCGAATTGCCGGCCGGTGGATTTTTTGTTTTTGAATATGCCAGCAGCCGATTAAATAATAGTGGCGACATCTTGATTTTGCGAGATGGCGCGGAACAAATTATTGACCAGGTGGCTTATGGCGATTGGGATGATGGCAATACGGCGGATAACGCGCCGGACGCGGACAAGGGATATTCGGTGGCGAGAAATTCTGACGGCGTTGATTCGGGCAATGATAAAAATGATTTTTCCGAAACAATTACGCCGACTAAAAATACAACTAATATTATCACAGCCAAGCCGGCGCCGGTTCGTAGTCCGGGCGGCGGAGGCGGCGGTGTCGCTTATACGCCGCCCCCGGCTCCCATTCCGCCAACCGCCACCACGACGCCGGAAAAAATTCTTTCCGTCATCAGTATTAATGAAATTTTTCCGCATCCGGCGGAAAATGAAAAAGAAGATGAGTTTATTGAGCTGAAAAATTCCAGCGATGAAGACGTGGATTTGACCGGTTGGTCTTTGGCCGATAACACCAATCGCAAGTTCGCCATCGCTTCGGGCTCGGCTTCGCCGACAATAATCAAAGCCGGCGGATTTTTAGTGATTAAAAGAAAAGAATCAAAAATCGCGCTGAACAACAGCGGGCTGGAAATCGTCAGTTTATACACGCCGGAATTAAAGCTGGCCGACCAAATAAATTATGTCGGCGAGAAAACCGAGGCGATGTCTTACAGCCGAGATAAAAGCGGGGCATGGTTTTGGACGGAAACCGCGACCCCGGGCAAAGAAAATATTATTTCCGAATCGGCGCTGGCGCCGACCGCCACAATTAATATCAGCGAAGAAGAATTTTTAATCGGCCGGGCGATTATTTTTGACGCCGGCGATTCCATTGACCCGAAAAACAGCGCCTTGAAATTTTTTTGGGATTTCGGCGATGGCATTACGGCCGAGGGCGAGCAAGTGGAGCATGTTTTTGCCAAAGCCGGAACCTATAAAATCATTTTGCGCGCGGTGAATGAACAGAAATTGGCAAGTGAAGCTGGCAAATCAATTTATGTCAGAAAAAATCCGAAAGCGGAAGCAACAATCGATTTAACAGATGAGGCCGATGAAGCAGAAACCGGTAAGGCGGTGAAAACCACCGCCAAGAAGACAGTTAAGAGTTCGGCTATGCAATCGGTTTCTTTATCGGAAGCGCGAGAGCTGGCTTTGGGGAGCAAAGTGAAGGTGAAAGGAGTGGTGGCGGTTGAGCCGGGCGTGCTGGGGACGCAGATTTTTTATGTCGCCGGTTCGGGCATGCAAATTTATTGTTACAAAAAAGATTTTCCGGTGCTGAAAGCCGGCGATGAAATTGAAGTGTCGGGCGAGCTTTCGGAAACCGGCGGGGAAAGGCGGATAAAAATCACCGGGCGCGATAACATTAAAGTTTTGGCGAGCGGACAGCCATTGGAGGCGAAAGAAATGGCCGGTAGCGATATCAATGAAGACGCGGAAGGATATTTAGTGAAGATTTCCGGCGAAGTGTTGGAAAAGAAAAGCAGTAATATTTATTTTGATGACGGCTCGGAAGAGATCAGGGTTTATATCAAATCGTCAACCGGCATTAAAATTGATGACATTAAAGCCGGCGACCGCTTGACGATTACCGGCATTGTTTCGCAGACGAGCGCCGGCTATCGCGTTCTGCCGCGCTATCAATCGGATATTGCCAAAGGCGAGGTGAAGGGCGCGCAGGAGCAGGCGGAAAATGAAAACGGCTCGCCGGCGAATAAATATCTGATCGCGATAATTATTTTTCTTAGCGCGCTGGTAGGCATTTTGCTTTGGCGCCAATATAAATTAAAGCGTTCCGGCTGGAAAGTGGTGGAGGAGTGAGAAACAAACAAGCACAATTTTGTAGAGACGAGGCGTTGCCTCGTCTCAAATATCGTCGAGATATGTCTCGTCTCGTTCGAAAATTTTTCTATGTGGGAATTGTATCAAAATAAATACAACATCAATGCCTTGCGTTTGCAAGGGTGGGATTATTCTTATGGCGGTTTGTATTTTTTTACCATTTGCACCCAAGAAAGAAAAAATTGGTTTGGCCAAATAAGAAATAATATGATGGGCTTATCATCGGCCGGTCTGGTGGTTTGGGAAGAATGGTTAAAAACGGCGGCGATTCGCCAGAATGTCAGATTAGATGAATTTATTGTTATGCCCAATCACGTCCACGGCATTATTGAGATTCATAACATTAAATCCGGAGACGAGGCAACGCCTCGTCTCTACACCGGTCGGCATCGTCAAATGGCTAAAATATCACCTACGCCAGGATCGTTGTCGACGATTATCGGTTCCATAAAATCAATCTGCGCTAGAAGAATTCGCCAATCCGGCCAAGTTTATTTTCAATGGCAACCTCGTTTTTACGACCACATTATTAGGGTTGATACGGAATCTTTGGAAAAAATCAGGCATTATATAAAGTATAACCCCAGTTTGTGGCATCGCGATCGGAATAATTTGGATAATTTAAAAAAATAAAAAAGCAGATCATTTATGATCTGCTTTTAAGCGCGAATTGTTAGATGATCTCGTCAATGAGACCAAATTCTATGGCCTCTTCAGCGGTCATACGCTTATTTTTTCCATAAACCCTCAATATTTCTCCCAAGCTTTTGCCGGTTCTTTGTCGAATGATCTCAACTGTTCTGGCGTTGCCTTTCTTTAAGCAATCCACGGCTTCTTGGTATTTTTTGGACTTGGGCTTTTGCAGCACGCTTAAGCTGATGGGGTCGCTGGTGCTGGTGTAATGAATTGTCACCTCACTGTGTCTGGCGCATTCCCGCCAATCGCAGGCCTGCAAGACAACCGCAGCCATTGAATCGGCGCCACCCAGTACCCTCGCCGTTTTTTTACCGGCATATAACCGCAGCATATCATAAATATCTAGACCCCAATCAACGCGTCCGCCAGAGCTGCTAATAGTGACGGCAATATTAGGGCTGCCCTCGGCGATTAGCGTCATAATTGCCGCCCTAACATACATCGCCATGTCCTCATCAATAAAACCCACGATGTCAATGATTCTCCTTTTCAGCAATTCCCGCTGAACCTCATTAATTTCTTGGTAATCACAGAGTTTTGCCATCTCTTTTCTCCTTTCCGGATTTTTTTGAATTTTTGTTTTCAATGTTCAATAAAGCATCCTATCACGCCTTAGTTAAAATGTCAATAGCCCTCTTAAAAGAGGTTTGACAAAATGAAAAAAATGTAGGGGCGACCCCGGCGGTCGCCCAAAATAGGGCAGGCGCAAGGCCTGCCCTTACATTAGGTGATTTTGCGGCTAATTTTTTTAACGTTCGTTTTTTGCCAATTTCAGTTTTTTAGTTTAAGATGAATTTATTATTAAAATCATTTTTATGTGCGGAATCATCGGTTACATCGGCAATAAAACGGCGACCCCGATTTTGTTAAACGGGTTGAAAAAATTGGAATATCGGGGTTATGACAGCGCCGGCATTTGCGTCGCCGGCAACGGTCAGCTTCAGGTTTTGAAGCGCAAAGGCCGGATTGCGGTTTTGGAACAACAGCTGGAAATTGAAAATTTTTCCGGCCGGCTTGGCATCGCCCATACCCGCTGGGCGACGCACGGCGCGCCGAATGAAATTAACGCCCACCCTCATTTGGACGCAAAAAATGAAATCGCCATCGTTCACAACGGCATCATTGAAAATTATCAGGCGCTGAAAGATTTGCTGGCGCAGGAAGGATGTAAAATGGTTTCGGAAACCGATTCGGAAGTGGTGGCGCATTTAATCGGCAAATTTTACGCCGGCAATTTGGAGGACGCGGCGGTTAAGGCGCTGGAGCTGGTGGAGGGCGCTTTTGGTTTGGCGATTATCCATAAAAATGAAAATAAAATCGTGGTGGCCAAGCGCGGTTCGCCTTTGATTATCGGCGTCGGCGACGGTGAAATGTTTGTCGCTTCCGATGTGCCGGCGATTTTGGAAAATACGCGCCGCGTGATTTATTTGAACGACAACGAAGTGGCCGTAATCACGCCGGAGCATTACGTGATTAAAAATTTTGACGGCCAGATTATTGATAAGA
>CAZLRS010000041.1:0-4618 GCA_964562085.1 uncultured Gammaproteobacteria bacterium
CGGCGGAAATAATAATAACATTCCCGCATTTTTTTCTGCCGCATTGTTCTACGGCTCGGGGAACGAATTCACCGGGAATGACGATAATCGCCAAATCAATTTTTTCCGGAATTTTCAAAATTGAGGGATACGCCTTTAATCCTTCAATTTCTGTTTCTTTTAAATTCACCGGGAAAATTTTACCGGGAAAATTTTTGATTAAGTTCAAAACTATATCATTCCCCACTTTTCCGACTTTGGCCGAAGCGCCGATTACGGCAACGGATTTAGGCGAAAAAAAATTGCCGAGATTATCCCTCATTTGTCTTTTTTAAGTAAGTTAATAAACATATTTTAACATAACTTGAAAAAAAAGAAAAACCCTGTTTCAAAATTACTTTAAAAACAGGGGGCGGGGAAAAATCCCCGCCCCGACAATATTTTTATTTCTTCTCCTTTATCACCGCCTGCGCCGCCGCCAATCTGGCAATCGGCACGCGGAAAGGCGAACACGAAACATAATTAAAGCCCTCGCGATGGCAGAATTCCACTGTGGTCGGCTCGCCCCCGTGTTCCCCGCAAATGCCGATTTTCAAGTCCGGCCGAATACTTCTCCCCTTTTTAATCGCGATGCGAATCAATTCTCCTATGCCGTCCTGATCCAAAACCTCAAACGGGTCTTTATCATAAATTCCTTGCGCCACGTATTCTTTCAAGAATCGGCCGGCATCGTCGCGGGAGAATCCGGCGCCCATCTGGGTTAAATCATTGGTGCCGAAAGAAAAAAATTCCGCTTCGGTGGCGATCGCGTCCGCCGTCACCGCGGCGCGAGGCACTTCAATCATTGTGCCGACCTTGTAAGCGATTTTCACGCCGGCGGAAGCCAATTTCGCTTCCACGATATCAATCACCCGCTTTTTTAAAATCGCGAATTCTTTCGCCGTGCCGACCAAGGGAATCATGATTTCCGGCTTAACTTCGGTCGCCCGGTTGCATTGCGGACATTTTTGCGCCACTTCAATCGCGGCTTCAATAATCGCCTCAACTTGCATATCATAAATTTCCGGATAAGTGATTGCCAACCGGCAGCCGCGATGGCCGAGCATTGGATTAAATTCATGCAAATCGCTGATTTTATTTTTCAACGATTCAACGCTAACACCCGTCTCTCGCGCCAATTCCTGAATATCTTTTTCCTCCTGCGGTAAAAATTCATGCAACGGCGGGTCAAGCAGGCGGATAGTCACCGCAAAGCCGTCCATAACATGGAATAAGCCGATAAAATCCTGTTTTTGATAAGGCAATAATTTCGCCAGCGCTTTTTGCCGGCCGGCCAAATCCGAAGCGACTATCATTTCCCGCATCGCTTTGATGCGCTCGCCTTCAAAAAACATATGCTCGGTCCGGCACAGCCCTATGCCTTCAGCGCCGAATTTTTTCGCCACCGCCGCGTCATAAGGCGTGTCGGCGTTAGTTCTGACATTCAATTTCCTGACGCTGTCGGCCCAAGCCATCAGCGTGCCGAAATTCCCGCTTAATTCCGGGTCCTGCGTCGCCATTTTTCCCAGATAAACTTTGCCGTCGGCGCCGTCCAAAGTGATGAAATCGCCTTCTTTAACAATTACTCCTTTATCTTTAATGGTAAAAATTTTCTTCGCTTCATCAATAATAATATCGGCGCAACCCGCCACGCAACAAGTGCCCATCCCGCGGGCGACGACCGCCGCGTGCGAAGTCATTCCGCCCCGCGCGGTTAAAATGCCTTTGGCCGAATGCATGCCGTCAATATCTTCCGGCGATGTCTCCAGGCGCACCAAAATCACATCAATCCCCTGCTGGGTTTTTTCAAACGCTTCCGACGCGGAAAAAACCACTTCGCCGACCGCCGCGCCAGGCGACGCCGGCAAACCGCTGGCGACTACTTCCGCTTTTTGCTTAGCAAGCAAATCCAATTGCTTATGCAATAACTGATTCAACTGATTCGGGTCAACGCGCAAAAGCGCTTCTTCTTGAGTTATCTTTCCTTCCGCCACCATTTCCACCGCGATTTTTACCGCCGCGGCCGCCGTTCGTTTGCCGTTTCTCGCCTGTAAAATAAATAATCGGCCTTCCTGAATCGTAAATTCCATATCTTGCATATCGCGATAATGGTCTTCCACTCTTTTACAAATGCCGACCAATTCCTCATAAAGTTCCGGCGATTGTTCTTTTAATTTATCCACCGGCCGGGGCGTTCTGATGCCTGCCACAACATCCTCGCCTTGCGCGTTCATAAGATATTCGCCGTAAAATTTATTTTCACCGGTGCTTGGATTGCGGGTAAAGCAAACGCCGGTACCCGAGGTTTCGCCCAAGTTGCCAAACACCATTGCCTGAATATTAACCGCCGTTCCCCGCAGGCCTTTGATGCTATTGATTTCCCGATATCTGATAGCGCGATAATTATTCCAAGAGCTGAAAACGGCATTAATGGCCAAAGCCAATTGTTCTTTCGGGTCCTGGGGAAAATCAATGCCTTTAATTTCTTTAATTTTTTCTTTATACCGGCGGACAATCGCCTGCAAGTCCTCCGCGGTCAAATCCGTATCAAATTTAACGCCTTTGGTGTCTTTGGCGCTTTCTAAAATTTCATCAAATTCTTTTGAATCCACTTCCAAAACGACGTCGCCGAACATCTGAATCAACCGGCGGTATGAATCCCAGGCAAAGCGCGGATTATTAGTTTTAGTAATCAAGCCCAAAACCGACCGGTCATTCAAGCCAAGATTTAAAATCGTGTCCATCATGCCCGGCATGGAAGCCGCGGCGCCGGAGCGCACCGAAACCAAAAGCGGGTCGTTCGCGTCGCCCAATTTTTTGCCCATGGTTTGTTCCAACTCGGCCAGCTTTTCCGCCGTTTGATTTTTCGCTTGGCTCGGCAACGATTTGTTATTTTGATAATAAAGCTCGCAAACCTCGGTCGTGATGGTGAAGCCCGGCGGGACATTTATCCCCAACCCGCACATTTCCGCCAAATTGGCGCCCTTGCCCCCCAAAAGCTCTTTCATGCTTTTATTTCCCTCCTTGAAAGAATAGACATACTTGTCAGACATAGAATTTAATTTATGAGTTTATAAATTGAGCAAGCTTACTAAGTTTATTTTGGTAAAACAAAAATAGGTTTCCCAACCTATTTGTATTTGAATTTAAAAGCGGACTAACGCTTGATTTGCGAGATGGATAAAAGACCGATTTGCGCGCCGATATGCGCCACATTCGCGGCCGAGTTTTTCATCCCCCAGTCAAGCGCCTCTTTTATACTTTTACCATAAATCAAGGCGGCTGTAAAGGCGGAGCCGAAAGAATCGCCGACGCCGATGGTATCCACATTATTCGCCCCCTTGGCTTTCATGAAATAATACTTTTTGCCGTCAAAAACATAAGCGCCTCTTTCGCCGTCGGTAATAATGACAATTTCCGGACCCAGCCCCTTAATATAATTCAAAAGCCCCTTGATATCTTTTAATTTTTTAAATTCCAGCGCTTCGTCGCGATTAACCATCAAAATTTTTATTTTTGGCAAAAATCTTTTTAACGCCGATATCTGCTCCAATTGCCGGGCGCCGGGATTCCAAAAGATTTTTTTATTCTGCTTCAAAATCGCTGTCATAATTCCGATCCAGCTGTTTTTCGGCAGAGAAGTTATATAAAGCCAGTCGGCTTCCAATTTCGGCAAATCACCGGCGGAAAGCGAATCATTCGCTCCGCGGTGCAAAAAAGCGATGTGTTCCCGGCCGGCGTTATTGACCGTTAGAATCACCGAGAAACCGGTGGCAAATTTCTTGTCCGCTTTCACTAAGCCGACATCAACTTTATTTTTTTTGAAATTATTAATAATGGTTTGGCCGTTTTCATCATCGCCGACTTTGCAGCTGACGGCGGTTTTCAAGCCCAGCTTGGCAAAAGCGATTCCGGCATTCGCCGCTCCGCCCCCAAAAGTGAAATGCAATTTGTCAATCATGATTTTCGCGCCATATTCAAATGCCAGCAATTTTTGCTTGGTCGGATTGCCGGCGGAAAGCAGCTCGCCTTCGCCGGAATAAAACATAATGTCTTTTGTCGCGCCGCCGATGGTGATGATATCGTATTTTTTGCTCATATGGAAATAATTATAGCACAAAGCGTTAAAACATGAAAATTCGCTTATTCGCTTCTTTCTCCGTAAACTCCCCCACCCGAGCGCGCACCAAACCCGCCAGATAACCGCCGACGCCGAGTTCTCGGCCGAGATCGCGGGCGATGGAACGGATATAAACGCCAGGACCGGTAACGATTTTCAGTTTAAGATTCGGCCAGCGGTAAGAAACGATTTTTATTTCTTTGATTTCCGCCGGCCGGGATTTAAGCGCGAATTTTTTACCGGCGCGCGCCAATTTATAAGCCCTTTTGCCTTTAACTTTTATCGCGCTGTAATTCGGCGGGGTCTGTTTAATTAAGCCGGAAAAAATCTTTACTGCCCGCTCAACTTCTTTTTTGAGCGGTTTCTTGGCAATCGGCCATTCGGTTTTCTCTCCTTCGGCGTCATCAGTTGAGCTTTCAGCGCCGAATTTAATTGTCGCCAGATATTCTTTTTCCTTTCGCAATTCCGCTCCCAGTTTTT
>CAZLRS010000042.1:0-4407 GCA_964562085.1 uncultured Gammaproteobacteria bacterium
GGCCGTAAATTATTATCATCCTCATCAACTTTCGGCTTGGGTGAAAAATTCGGCTTGGACGCCGGATTCGGCTTTTGTCTAAAACCAGTCGGCGGTTGTTTTAACGCTTCCGCCAAGCTGATCGCCGGCCCGGCATCAATCGGTTTTTCTTCGATTAATTTTTCCACCGCCGGAATCTTTGGTTCGGCTTTTCTTTTCCGCCTCACTTCTTCCAAACAATCCTTGCAAAAAACCGGCCTAATGCCATCGGGTTTAAAATTTATTTCCGTTTCTTTGCCGCAATTGGCGCAAATAGCTTTAAATAAAATTTCCGATTTTCTTTTTGGCGCTAATGGCGCCGTACCGGCGTTGGTTCTTGATGGCGATGCTGTTCTCATCCTCGGCCCGAAATCACGCCGGCGATCGCTGGCTTCCACCTCGCCTTCATAGCCCTCGGTGGCGGCCACCATCTTCTCGCTCAAATCAACCCCGCTCCAACGGTTGATTTTATCTTCCACGACATCCCGCCTGTAAGCGTAGCGCTCGCGGGAAACCTTAATTACCTTTTCCTTGTTGTCGGTTTTACAATCCTCAAACAACGGCGGCAAAGTCCCGGCGGAAAACGGATCGGAAGCGACGCCGTCAATCATTAATTTCAAATAAATGCTGAACGCCGGCAGATTAACCAAGTCCTCTTCGGTAAAAAATGGAGTGAACTCTTTCACCAGCATTTCCGCGTCCGCCGCTCCGACCCGGAAACAAATCAAGGTGCCAACGTTGCCGAAAATCGCGGCCGCCACATTTTCCGGCAATTGTTCAATATACTGGTGCGCGACGATCAAATCCAGCCGATATTTTCTCGCTTCGGATAAAATGTCGGCGAAACTGTCGGTGGCGAAATTTTGAAACTCGTCAACGTAAAGATAAAAATCTTTACGCTCTTTTTCCGGCACATCAACTCGGCTCATGGCCGCCAGATATAATTTAGTCACGATCATTGAACCCAGCAATTGCATCGTATCTTCGCCGATCCGGCCCTTGGCTAAATTCAAAATTAAAATTTTCTGATTATCCATAATATCGCGCATATCAATCGTTGATTTCACCTGGCCGACGATATTGCGGATTAAAAAATTGGACAAAAACTGGCCGACTTTGTTCTGAATCGGCGAAATCACTTCCTGCAAAACGCGTTCGTTCCATTTTGAATATTCATTCACCCAAAATGATTTAACGACCGGATCTTTGATTTTCGCCACGACTTTATCGCGATATTCCTTATCCACCAAAATGCGCATAATGCCTAACAGCGTGCTGCCCGGATAATCAAGCAAGGCCAGCACCGCGTTGCGCAAAATATATTCCAAACGCGGACCCCAGCTTTCGGCAAATTGCTTTTTAAAAACGCCGACCAATCCGGAGGCGATCAAATGCTTGCTTTTCTCGTCCACCGCTTCCAAGATATTGAAAGCGATCGGAAAATCGGTATCGGCCGGATTAATATAAATCACGTCATTGATGCGGTTGGCCGGGATATAATCCAAAATCTTTTCCGCCGTGTCGCCATGCGGGTCAATGTAGCAACAGCCCTCGCCGTTCATAACGTCGGAAATAATCATATTTTCCAGCAAGGTTGTTTTGCCCATACCCGTCTTGCCGATAATATAAACATGGCGCCGGCGATCGTCGCATTTAATGCCAAACCTTTTCCGCTCGTGGCGGAAATTGGTTTCGCCAAAAATTGTAATATCGGTTGGATTCATCTTATTTTTATTGCTAGCAAATTAAACCGTCGGCAAATTCGGCGGCGGAGATGAGCGTCGTCTCGGCGCTGAAACTTCTTTTTTTTCCGCCGGCGAAATCGGCTCGGCTGTTTCCGCTTTCGGCATATTTTTAATCGCCGAAGACAATCCCAGGTCGACTTCCGGCAAACGAATAGCCGATGTTTTCCTCGGCTCAAAACCTAACGCCGTTGCCAGCTCTTCTGCCGACGCCAATGAGGTTTCGACTTTTGCCGTTAAACTCTCATAGGGCAAACGCGTCGGCGGGGCGCCGGTGCGGCTGCCAATCTTTTCCAGTAAAGGCGTTTGAATGTTGATATCAGGAAAATGCCACAAAGAAGCCAATTCCTCGGAACTAAAATACATATTATGAGTATCATCGCCATTCCAATTATTGCGCCGGATATAATATCTTAAAATTGTATTTTGTTTCTTCGCTACCCGTTTTTTAGTGTAAAAATAATCCGCCGAGGTCTTGCTTCGTTTGCCCGGCTTCAAACCATTGCCGTCGGCGGTATTAAACTGCTGAATAGCGCCCAAAACCATGGCGACCCCCTTGGCTTTATTAAACACTTCTTTTTTCGCTAAATAAACATACCTGAATTTAAGGCGGAACGGATATTTCGCCAGCTTGTTCTGCACTTTTTCCAAAACCGTCCGTTCGTGCGGAGTTATTTTAAACATTTTCCATTGGTCGGCATCCTCTTTTTTTGCTTCTTCCCCGCTCGCGCCCAAGGCAAAATCAGCGATTTTAATCGCGCCGCTGCTCAACCAGCCCAGGGGCTTTTCAATCAGGTCCAATGAGCCGGGGCTTGGCATTTTATATTTTTCCCCCATAAATTCTTTGACCACCTTTTTTCCGAGCTCGCCCCAACTTGGCGCCGCCTGCGGTGTCGTAATCAATTGGATCCAGCCCTGCTCGCCCGAACCAAGATGGCCGAGCGCTTCCAAGACATTGGCCAATGGGTCAACCAATTTTTGCGTCATAGTGTGCTCAAAGTCGGGATAGGTGCGAATGGGAAAAGGGAAATCTTTAACCAGCAACAGCTCCGAACCCCAAAGATTGTATTCTTCATTAGGAAACCGCAAGCGGGCAAAATCTTTGGTGTAATCTTCCACTTCAGTAATTTCCGCTTCCGGATAATTCGCGTAAATCGCCGCCTCAATCAAATCGCGGTACGGCACGGGGGTGCGAATTAAAAATTGAATATAACCCTCCAGGCTCACAATTTCAAAAGAAAAACTTTCTCGCATTTTTCCCAGCCAATATTGTTCAATCAGATTAAAACCGCTTTGCGAACCATAGAGCGCGACAAAAACGCTTTCCACCGCTTTCGGCGTCTGCTCGTTATTTTTCGGAATATCAACCGCCAATAAAACATATTTCCATCGGCTCATGTACGCGCCCTGCCGATGCTCCAGCCAGACATGGTAAACGCCATACATAAAAAGAACAACAAAAAAAATCCAACCGCCGCCAAAAAATAATTTTAAGGAGATGGTTAGGGGATCTTGCCGGGATAAGAGAATGAAATTTTCCACCCAGCCGTTAAAATCAAAATTGAATTGAATGTTCATAGTCACCTTCCAGAGTGAACAAATAAAAATTTAAGCCATGACCGCCGTTTCCGTGTTTTCCGCCGATTCCTTGGTTAATTCGTATTTGCTTTTGTCATTTTTTTTGATTTTTTTGTTATTCATTAAAGACAAATAAATCGTGGATTTTTTAACGTTCCGCTGTTCCAAAACTTTATTAATCAGTTCGTCTTTCGTCATCGCGCCGTTTTCGCGCAACACATTTTCCACCACAATCGCCACGGTGCCCGGCTGATAGCCCCATTCTTTCAAAGCGTAAATTCCGCGACCGACTAAAACATACTTATCGTCCAAAATCAATTCATTGTGAACGGTGGCGGGATAAGCGACTTTCTCGTCAAACTTCATGTCATTGATCATTTGGGAAATTTCGGTGAAATGCATCGGCCGGCCGGCTTTTTTCATCGTTAAATATATTTTATCATTAATCTTCTTCGGTTGCACGGTGCCCCAAGCGGTCAAGCCCCATTCATCAAATAAGTTCTGTTTGATTTTCCGGCTGGCGCGCAAATAGCTTTCCAAAATCTTTTCCACATCCTCTTCATTCGCCTCCAATAAATTGGTCATCGCCAAAAATTTGTTTTTATTCTGCTGATAAAATTCGGAGTTTTTAAACCTTTCCATGATATCGCTTAATTTAATCGGCAAACCGCTGGTTTCAATCACTTTCACCATTTCGCGGACGACTTCTTTCAAAAACAAATCATCGGCCGAACCCAGCTTCCACAAATTATTAAATTCTTTGTTCTGTTTTAATTTAGAAACATTGTCGGAAAAAATATGCTCCGCCAAAAATAACAGCGCCTTGTGGCTTTCCGGATGAGTCTCCAGATAAGAAAGCAAATTTTCCAAAAAATACGTCTCTTCCATGATGCCGCCATGCTGTTCCAATAAACCGGCGACAACTTTTTCCGCTTGCCGGATTTCATCTTTCAATTCTTGCAATTCTTTCAATTTTTTAATGCTTAAATTTTCAATCTGGCGGACGCGCTCGCGGGTGATGCTGTATTGTTTGCCGATTTCCTCCAATGTCTGTTTGTCGTATTCGTTC
>CAZLRS010000043.1:0-4354 GCA_964562085.1 uncultured Gammaproteobacteria bacterium
TTGTTGATTTTTTGCGTGGCGGAATCAGCCGGCAATTCATTCGGCCGGCCGGCTTCGCCGAAACCGATCATTTCCTCGGCGTTGAAATATTGCGAGCCGAGATTGGAAGTCATGATGATGATTGTATTTTGGAAATTGATTTTGGCGCCGGCGGCATCGGTCAAATAACCGTCTTCCAGCACCTGAAGCAACAAATCAAAAATTTCCGGATTTGCTTTTTCAATTTCGTCAAAAAGCACGACGGCGTAGGGGCGGTGCTTGATTTTTTCAGTGAGCTGCCCGCTTTCCTTGTAGCCGACATAGCCGGCCGGCGCGCCGATCAGTTTGGAAACGTTGAATTTTTCCGAATACTCGGACATGTCAATTTTAATCAGCGATTTTTCATCTTGGAAAATATTTTGCGCCAGAATTTTGGCGGCATAGGTTTTGCCGACGCCCGAAGGGCCGACAAAAATAAATGAGGCCAGCGGCCGGCCGGCCGGCGCGAGTCCGGCTTTGGCGCGCTTAATAGAATCAGAAATGATTTTCAGCGCTTCGTTCTGGCCGACGATTTTTTCCGCCATTTTTTTGTCCAATTCAAGAATATTTTTCTTTTCCGAAGCGATTAAGTCCTCGGCCGGAATACCGGTGACGCGGGTGATGATTTTGGCGATTTCTTTTTCCGTTACTTCGCCGAGCGCTTTGGCCGTCCGGCGGTTTTGTTTTTCGCGCAGAATTTCAATTTCCGCGTTGATTTTATCTATTTCTTTTTTGATTTTAACGGCGGTTTCAAATTCTTCGTTTTGGACGGCGATGAATTTTTCTTTTTCCAGTCCGGATTTCGTTTTTTCCAGTTCCTTGATTTTTTTCTGCGACAACGGGGTTTTGGCGCCGATTTTAACGGCGGCCGCCGCCTCATCCAGCAAATCAATCGCCTTGTCCGGCAAAAATTTTTCCGGCAGATATCTTTGGCTTAAGGCGACAGCGGTTTCAATCGCTCGGCCGGTGATTTTTACTTGATGAAATTCTTCGTAATATTTTTTGACGCCGGTTAAAATTTTCAGCGCTTCTTCGGCGAGCGGTTCGGAAATTTTTACGGCCTGGAAACGGCGGGTGAGCGCCGGGTCGTTTTCAATGGTTTTGCGGTAGTCCTCAAAAGTGGTGGCGCCGATGCAGCGAATTTCGCCGCGCGCCAAAGCCGGCTTTAAGATGTTGGCGGCGTCCATTGAGCCCGAAGCCGAACCGGCGCCGACAATATTGTGAATTTCATCAATGAATAAAATAATATCCGGCCGGCGTTTCACTTCATCAATAATTTGCTTGATTCGGCTTTCAAATTCGCCGCGGAACATAGTGCCCGCTACCGTGGCGGTCAAATCCAGCGTGTAGATTTTTTTATGCTGTAAAATTTCCGGCACGTCGCCGAGCATAATTTTTTTCGCCAAGCCCTCAACCAGCGCGGTTTTGCCGACGCCCGGGTCGCCCAAAATCAAAGGATTGTTTTTTGTCCGGCGGGACAAGATTTGAATAATGCGTTCAATTTCCGCTTCCCGGCCGATTACCGGGTCGGTGTTGTTCTGGAATTTTTCATCGGTGAGATTCCGGCCGAATAAATCCAAAATCGTCGCCGAAGATTTTTGTTTCGGCCTTTCATTTCCCAATTCAAAAAACGCCAGTGGCCGGTCATCGGCGGTTTTGAAAGTTTCCGTCAGCTCCGGCAATTTGGAAGTGCTTTTTAAAACCCCGATGATTTGCTGAGTTAATTTTTCCTCCGCAATTTTTGTAATAATAAAAAAGTTTTCCACCGCTTGATTTTTGACGGCCAGAAGCGCGGCGAGCAAATGCTCGGTGCCAATATAATGATGGCGGTTATTAAAAGCGATTTGCGCCGATTTTTGGATTAAATCCTTGGTCGCGGGCGAAAATTTAAGAGCGACTTTATTGGCGGTTTGGTTTTCAGCTTGATAATTTTTAGCGATGAAATTTTTTATATCATCGGTTTTTATTTCCAAGGAAGCGAAAAGTTCCGCGCCGATGCTGCCTTTTTGGGCGAGCAAGCCGTAAAAAATATGAATCGGCTCAATCGCGACATGATTAAACTCAGCGGCCAATTCCGCCGCTTCTTTGAGGGAGTGTTTGTAGTGGTTGGAGAATTTGCTTTCCATTTTAATTTTTTACGCCATTTTCCTTAACTCCGCAATTCTTTCTTCAATCGGCGGATGCGTGGAAAAGGCCTTGGCTAAGAATTTTCTCGCGCCTTGAAATGGATTGGCGATATAAAGATGAGCCGTCGCGTTGGAAGCGCGATCTAAAACATCCGGGTCGTTTTTGATTTTTTCCAGCGCTCGCGCCAGCCCTTCTGGATAGCGCGTTAAAAGCGCGCCCGACGCGTCGGCCAGATATTCTCGCCGGCGGGAAATCGCCAACTTTATCAGTTGAGCGATAATCGGGGAGAGGATAATTAAAATAACGCCGACTATCGCCATAATTTGTCCAATATTGCCATTGCCATCGCGCCGACGGCCGCGCAAACCGACGCGTAAAAACCAATCGGACATTAAAACGATAATCCCCACCAGAATAATCACAATCATCATCAGCCGAATGTCATAACTTTTGATATGCGCCAGCTCGTGGGCGATTACGCCTTCCAATTCTTCGTTTTCCAATTTTTCAATCGCCCCGCGGGTGATGGCGATGGAAGCGCGCTTCGGGTCACGGCCGGTGGCGAAAGCGTTGATGGCGCCGTCGTCAATGATATAAATTTTCGGCGCCGGCAGGCCGGCGGTGATGCTCAAATTTTCCACCAGCCGGTAAACATAAGGATTTTGTTCTTTGGCGATTGGTCGAGCGCCTGCTTGCCATAGCGCCACTTTGTCGCCGGAAAAATAGCCGAACAAGCTGATGGCAACGGAGAAAATGATGGCAAAGATAAAAATGCCGCTACCGCCTTGGTATAAATAATCAAATAAATATCCCAAGGCGGAAATTATGATGATAAAAATGCCGATTAAAAACCACGTTCGGCGTTTATTGGAATCTATTTGGGAGTACATAAATTAAAATTTCACCTGCACGTTTTCTTCTTCCGCGGCTTCAAAGAAAGTATATTGCTTAAAGCCAAGCATGCCGGCGACTAAATTACTCGGGAAAACCTGGATTTTGATGTTGAAATCGCGGACATTGCCGTTATAAAACCGGCGGGCGGCTTGAATTTTGTTTTCCGTGTCGGAAAGTTCGTCCTGCAATCGCAAGAAATTGGCGTTGGCTTTCAGTTCGGGATAATTTTCCGCCAAAGCGAATAATGATTTTAAAGTGCCGGTTAAAGCGTTTTCGGCTTTGGCTTTGGCTTGCATCTCGGCGCCGGACTGCATCGCCAAATTTCTGGCAGTAATGACTTTTTCAAAGGTGCTTTGTTCGTGAGCGGCGTAGCCCTTGACCGTTTCAACCAGATTGGGGATGAGGTCGTGGCGTCTTTTGAGCTGGACGTCAATGTCGGACCAGGCCTCGTCAGTCCGGTTTTTCAGCGTAATCAAGCCGTTGAACACGGCAATCAGCCAAAGGATAATCACCGCGACAACAATTACTACGATCCATAGGATTGGAGACATAGGAGAGAGGTTATTATTTAAATTTTTAATTTCTAATTCCTAATTTTTAAATAATGTCTAATGCTAAATTTTTAAACCGCCACATCCGTCATACATATTGATTGCGCTCTGCGTTCAGTTTGTGTTATAATTTAATCAACTTGGTAGCAAATTTTTGTTATTTGTTATATAATAATTATATAAGAAAGGTGTTGATAAGTCAACGTGGAAAAATCAAAGCAAAAATTAAAATTTAATATAATTAACACCCATGGTGTCATCCCCGCGAAAGCGGGGAACCATTCCAAATAATAACAAATAAGGTGACAAATATGCAAAAAGTAAAAATTTACTCATTTTTTGCCGGCTTTTTTGCTTCTGCCATGGTTTTGGCGGGGCTGATGGCCGGTTTTAATTTTGCGCTCGCGGCTTGGTCGGAGCCGACGCAAATCCCGCCAAATGGCAATATTTTGCCTCCTCTAAATACCGGTACCCAGTTTAGCGGGGATGTGAGCGGTGTTTGGAATAATTTGCAGGTCGGCTCAAGAACGGTCGGCACGGCGGAGTTAGCGGCTTGCGCCGCCGCCAATCAGCTTTTAAAATGGAACGGAACAAGTTGGACATGTGTCAATGAAAGCGCCATTGTCGGCGGCCAGAATTTGTTGCAGGTGTTGCAATCCAGCCCTAATGCCGGCGCCTTTATTGGCGACGTTTATATCGGCAACGCCACTCATCCGGCTAATTTGTATGTTAATGGCGGGGAAATTGAGGCCAAATGGCTCCAT
>CAZLRS010000044.1:0-4292 GCA_964562085.1 uncultured Gammaproteobacteria bacterium
GACTGTGATAATTTATTTCGCCCTGATGATTTATTAATCCGCCGCCGTCTTTGACAAAAAAACTTCTTTTAGCTAAAGTGGTAAACAGCAAACAAAGTTCTTTAAGGAGGAAAAATAATGTATCGAAATTTATTAACCGTTTTTGAGGTTAAGCAATCAGCAATCAAGCCGGGCATGACAATCGCTCTGGCGCCGAGAGAAACAGCGCTCTATAATCGAAAAGATTTAAGCGAGTTGTCAATATTGGAAATCAAGCCGAATGCGATAATCGCCCGCTCCAACAAAACACAAGAAAAGCACAAAATTCTCTGTTCCGGCTATGGCGGCAGTTCCGGTTGGAATATGGACCATTTCTTTATTGATCTCCGCGCCTTTGAGGTTGAAGAAATCGACGCATTGACGGAAATAAAACTTGGAAATGGCTAAAGCAACCTCCCCGTGACTCCTAAGGTTCCCTACGTAAAACCGTCCGCGACATGTGTCGTGGACGGCTTCTTTTTTAACTTATAGCTGATGGCTTTTAGGAAAAACATTTAGCGGTTTAGCAAATACTTAACAGCTAAAAGCTAATCCTGGCATTTTCCGCAAAAATGCGTGCCCCGGCCGTTTAATTTTATTTTCTGAATTTTGCTTCCGCATCTTTTGCAATTTTCACCGCCTCGGCCGTAAACTTTCAAATATGGCAAAAATCCGCCCGGCCGGCCGCTAAGTTGAAGATACGTGTCGGCGGAAGTGCCCTTTTTCGCCAGCGCCGATTTTAAAACTTTCTTAACGCAAACGTAAAGCTTTTTCATTTCCGCTTCGCTGATTTTTCCCGCCGGACGCGTCGGCAAAACGCCCGCGCAAAAGCAAGATTCATCGGCGTAGATATTGCCGATGCCGGCAATGAGCTTCTGGTCCAGTAAAATCTGCTTGATTTTGCGATTCGGATATTTATTCACCGCCGATTTGAAATTCACCAGAGTAAAATCTTTTGTTAGCGGTTCAATGCCGAATTCTTTTGATATTTTGGCAACACCCGCCTCGTCTAAAATTTTCATCCAGCCAAACTTTCGCAAATCATTAAAATCCAATTTCGCGCCATCGGTAAAATAAAAAATGATACGAGTAAATTTATTGACTTCTCCGCCGGTCCTAATTTTGAACTTTGGATTTTGAACTTTGGATTTGTATATCAGCTGTCCCGTCAATTTCAAATGCACTGCCAGAAATTTTTTGCCTGACAATGGCAAAAGCAAGACCTTCGCGCGCCGAGCAACGCCTAAAATTTTCCGGCCTCTTAATTGTTTTTGGAAATCCTTGACCGCCATCGGCCGAATCAACTTCGGCGCTTTAACTTCCACTGATTTAATGGTCTTACCTTTCACCGCCGTTTGCAATTCCCGCCTCAAGGTCTCCACTTCTGGCAATTCAGGCATGAGTATAAATTTTTAATTTTTAATTCCTCCCCTTTCCAAGGGGAGGCGGGGAGGGGTTATGAAGCGTGTCATAAAAATGTTACGCCTTAAAAGGTAGTTATGATTACTTGCAAACGCTTCAAAACCACCCCTTGACCCCTCCTTGGAAAGGAGGGGAATTTTTACATTACCTTGACGGAATGACAGGGTAAAAAAATAATTTATAGCGTAAAAATTACTCCAACGAAATAATTTGTATCCCCTTTTCTTTGATTTGCTCTTCCGGCCAAAATAATTGGTCAATTTTGAATTTGCTCACATTAGTAACCTGCTTTTCAATTTTACGCCCGGTATATTGCTGTGTTTTAGGATCCCATTCTTCCAATAAAAGCGTGTCGCCCTCATTAACTTCAAAATCATTAAGGCGTAATTCAAATTTTTTCTTGCCCGAAGCAACGGCCTCAAAATACTCCGGCCAAATTTTCTTTTTGATTATTGTATGGTTGTTTTCCATAACACTTCTTAATGTTTCTTTATCAACCTATAAAGATTGTTTAATTTAATATTTTAATATTTTAATTTTGTAAATATTTAAAATATTTTTCAAATGTTTCATCTGGCGTTTGTCCAGTTGTATCAATAAAACCATCTCTGCCTATAATATCACCAATCGCTTCTAATTCGGTGCGAACAGCTGATATGCGCTCAATTCCAGTTGTCCAACATTCACGTTCCCTGTCTCTTTTTGCCATCTCTTCAGTAACGGGAAACAAAACCTTAATTACTAAGTCATCTCCGAATTCTTTTTTAAATTTTTCAAAAAATTCTAAATAATTACCAAATATAATATAATCCAAAACAACATTGTTTTCACCCTTGTTAAATATTTTTTTGACCTCGATAAAAATCTTATTCTGAGCCTGCCTTAGCTTTTCAGAATTTTCCGATAACCATTGGCCTCCTTTAGGAAAAAATTCTGTGTCCAATTGATCGCCATCAATTTTTATGAAATTGCATCTCTTTGTTAACAAATCGGCAATTGTAGTTTTGCCAGAACCTCCGGGTCCAGTTAAAATTAAAACCATGCTCTTGGAATTTTTCATATCTTATTTTAGATTCTCCAAAATTCTTTGTTTATTTCCCATGACAATGTTTGAATTTTTTGCCGGAACCACAAGGACAGGGGTCGTTCCGGCCGACTTTTTGGCCTTCATAGTGCGATTCGTCTTTGATGATTTTATCGGCTTTTCTTTCCGCCAAACCTTCATCCGCCGCCATCGGCGACTTCATTGACGATTCCTTGCTCGGCGCGGAAAATTGCAAATTCTGCTTCGGCGTTTCCGCCGGCCCCATTTCCGCCGGCGACGCCATCCCGATTTTATAAATGCTGTAAACAATCTGCCGATTAATCATCGCCAGCAATTCGCGGAACATCCGCAAACTTTCTTTTTTGTATTCCGACAGCGGATCCCGCTGGCCGTAACCGCGCAAGCCGATGCCCGTCCGCAGATATTGCATCGTTTCCAAATGCTCAATCCAAAGCGTATCAATGACGCGCAAAAGCATGCCCCGTTCAATCTGCCTCATCGGCAAAATTTCCGGCATTGGATTCGGCAATAAATTAATTTTTTCTTCCAGCTCGTTATAAGCCAGCGTCGCCAGCTTGATTAAATAATTGATAATTTTCGCCCGCGACATTGAATCCTCCTGCCAATCACCGGCCTCGGCTTCCATCTGGTCAATCGCCGTTCTATCCGCTGGTTTCAGCGGGAAAATCGTGGCGACGGCTTCATAAATTTCCGTCAGATTCCACTCCTTTTCGTCCGCGCTCTGGGTGTGGAAACGAACCATCGCGACAATTTCATTTTTAATCGCTTCCAAAACTATATTTTTCGTATCGCCGCCAGCTAAAATTTCCCGGCGCTTTTTGTAAATCGTTTCCCGCTGTTTATTCATCACATCATCATATTCAACCAAGTGTTTCCGGGTGTCAAAATTAAAGCCCTCCACTTTTTTCTGCGCCTGCTCAATGGATTTGGAAATCATGCCGTTTTCAATCGGCATATCCTCCGGCACGCGCAACGCGGTCATAATTGATTTCATCCGGTCCGAACCAAAGACGCGCATCAAATCGTCATCCATGGAAACGTAAAACCGCGAAACGCCCGGGTCGCCCTGACGGCCGCCGCGGCCGCGCAACTGATTGTCAATCCGGCGCGACTCGTGCCGTTCGGTGCCCAAAACGCAAAGACCGCCCGCCGCGACCACTTTTTGATATTCCGCTTCATCGTAAGGATAACCGCCTAAAATAATATCCACGCCGCGCCCCGCCATATTGGTCGCCACCGTCACCGCGCCGGCCTTGCCCGCCTGCGCAATAATGTGCGCTTCTTTTTCATGGTGTTTGGCGTTCAAAATCTGGCAATCAACGCCCTCGCGCGCCAGCATTTCCGCCAATAATTCATTTTTCTCAATGGAAATTGTGCCGATTAAAACCGGCTGGCCTTTGTCATGGCACTCTTTCACTTCGCGCGCCAAAGCCGTGAATTTTCCATTTTCATTTTTATAAATCCGGTCGTTCAAATCCTGCCGGACCATCGGCCGATTGGTCGGAATAACCGTCACGTCCAAATTGTAAATCTTGGCCAATTCTTCGGCTTCCGTCGCGGCGGTGCCGGTCATGCCGGATAATTTTTGATACAAGCGAAAATAATTTTGAAAAGAAATCGTCGCCAAAGTGATGCTTTCCCGCTGAACCTTCACGCCTTCTTTCGCTTCAATCGCCTGATGCAAGCCCTCGCTGTATCTTCGGCCGAACATCAACCGGCCGGTGAATTCGTCCACAATAATTATTTCGCCGTCTTTCACCACATAATCGCGGTCTTTTTTGAAAAG
>CAZLRS010000045.1:0-4064 GCA_964562085.1 uncultured Gammaproteobacteria bacterium
GGCGCGACTGACTCAAGGCATTCCTCCGACATATAGCCGTTGGAAACCCAAATGTTTTTCAGTTTTTTATTTTTTGCCAATTTCATGCAATCCAGCGCGAATTCGCAAAAAATCGTCGGTTCGGTATAGGTGTAAGAAATTGACGGACAATTATTGGCGATAGCCGAATCAATTATTTTTTCCGGCGCCGTTTCTACCAGCGATTCATTAATTTTAATTAATTTTTCGGTGATTTGGGAAATATCGGCATTTTGGCAATGCCGGCATTTAAAATTACAGCCGGCCGAAGCGATGGAATAAGTCAAAGTGCCGGGCAGAAAACGATAAAGCGGTTTTTTTTCAATCGGGTCAAGGTGGCAGGCGATAATTTTGCCGTAATTTAGCGAATACAAAACGCCGTTGATGTTTTTTCTCATTCCGCAAATTCCCGTTTTATCCGGCGGGATTTGGCAGAAATGATTACATAGCCGGCATTTCGCTTCATCCGGCGTTATTTTGTCCCATAAAATCGCTTTTTTCATATAACTTAATCTTACTAAAATTCGGTTAATAAAAAAAGGAAGTATGAGGAATACTTCCTTTTGTTTTCACCCAGACGCCGTTTGACTTTGTGCGGTAGCGGGATGAGTGTGGCTGCAATTTTGATAAAAGTGCTAATTTTTGACGCGGAGGGCGGAAGATTAATGGTTTATAGGAGAATTAGCTTTTCCGCCCCCCGCTTAAGCCGAAGTTTAATGCTTTTATTTAAGTATAACAAGTTAACAAATTTTGTCAAAACAATAAAAATTTGTTAAAATTCATTCATAAGTAAATAAAAAAAATATCGTATCCCCGTTGCTTATTGCTTATTACTTGCCCCTATTAATATGCGCCTCAATTTATCCGATATTAAAGAAGATTTTGACTATCGCCCGCCTCAAGAGGTGATTGCCAGAAAGTCCCATGGCTGTCTGAAGTTTTTTGGTTGCCTGATTTTAATCTTGGCGATAATTTTTTTAATCGGCTGCGTCACGGTTAAATTCGTCATTGGGCCGGTGGTGCAGAAGGTCAATGAGTTGCCGGCTGATTTCCCCAAGGAATTCGCGCTGTATCAAGCCGAGCAGGCGAAGATAAAATTACAAACGCCGGCCAGCAAGCAGAAAATTTTACGCGTCATTGATTCATTGCCGGATTGGGCGTTAACGCCGTTTTTGAATTATCTTTCCACCGATTTGAAAACCCAACTGGCTGAAATCTTCGGCGATAAAGTGAACATCCCTGAAAATTTTACGGTCCAGGAATTGCGCCAAACCTTGGAAGCGATTGACCCGAGCAAAACGGAAACCGTCTCCCTGTCTTGGGACAATATTGATAAAAGCAAAGAAGATTTGGCGGCCTATTATAAAAATAAATTGGCCGACCAGGGGTTTGAATTCAAAGAAAATTTGGAAGATTACCAAATTAATCTCGGCTTTTGGAAAGAAAAAGTTTTCGGCACGATTTCGCTGTCCGACAGCTTCAAGCAGGACGGGCGAGCTGCGGTGGATATGACCATCAATTATTTATTAAATAAATAATTGATTGAATTTTTAATTTTTAATTTTTTATGAAGGTCGGAATTTTAGATGTTAATGTTGATTTGATTGATTTGGCGGGAACGCTGAATAAAATTTCAGATTGGCTGAAAAAAGACGGCCAGCATATTATTGCGACGATTAATCCGGAATTTATAATGGCGGCGCAGGCCAATCCGGAATTTAAAAAGATTTTGAACGAAGCGGACATTTGCGTTTGCGATGGCGTCGGTTTGGTCTGGGCCGGACGGCGTTTGGCCGGTGTTAAACTTAAACGCGTTACGGGTGTAGAATTAGTGGAAAGTTTATTAATTCCCAGTTCCCAGTTCCCAGTTACCAGTTCCCGTATTTATTTACTTGGCAGTAGCGAAGGCGTCGCCAAAGCGGTGGCAAAAAAATATCCCGACGCCGACATTGTTGGCGCTGAATCCGGCGGCCGGTTGTCCGCGGATAATCGCGCCTTGACGGACAACGAGGCGATGATTGAAAAAATCAACGCGAGCGGAGCAAATATTTTGCTCGTCGCTTTCAGCCAGGTGAAACAGGAAACTTGGATTAAAAATAATTTGGTGAAAATGCCGAAAGTTAAAGTGGCGGTCGGCGTCGGCGGGACATTTGATTACTTATCTGGTAAGATAAAAAGAGCGCCGAAGTGGCTGCGCGCCATCGGCCTGGAATGGCTTTTTCGGCTGATTGTCCAACCGCAACGCTTTAGAAGAATATTCAATGCGACTATTAAATTCGGCTTTCTCGTTACGTCATCCCAGCGAAAGCTGGGATCCAGAAAATTTTAAAAATTAAAAATGTTTTTGCCATTCACTAATTTATCACACATCCGCACTCGGTTCGCGCCCAGTCCCACCGGCTATGTGCATGTCGGCAGTTTAAGGACCGCGCTTTATTCCTTTCTTTTCGCCAAGCAAAATAAGGGCGATTTTATCGTGCGGATTGAAGATACCGACCAAACTCGCGAAGTTGAAGGGGCGGTGGATAATTTATTAAAAGCCCTGGCCTGGTCCGGTTTGGCGCCTGACGAGGGCGTTTATCTTAATAACGAAGGGAAAGTGGCTGAAAAGGGCAATTTTGGGCCTTACAAGCAGTCCCAGAGGACTGAAATTTACTGGAAATATGCCCAAAAACTGGTGGATGCCGGCCAGGCCTATCATTGCTTTTGTTCGCCGGAACGGCTGGAAAAATTGCGCCAAGAGCAGGAGGCGCGGAAAAAACCGACTAAATACGACGGTTGCTGTCGCGCTTTGAGTTATGGCGAGATTCAAACCCGATTGGCGAAAGGGGAGAAGTATGTCATCAGGATGAAAGTTCCCGTTGGCAAAGAAATTGTTTTCGCCGATTTGATTCACGGCGAAATTAAATTCCGCTCGGATGAAATTGACGATCAAATTCTTTTGAAATCCGACGGCTTTCCGACTTATCATTTGGCGAACGTGGTTGACGACCATCTGATGAAAATCAGCCATGTGATTCGGGGCGAGGAATGGCTGTCGTCAACGCCAAAGCATATTCTGCTTTATAATTATTTTAATTGGGAAATTCCGGCTTACGCGCATTTGCCTTTATTGTTGAATCCCGATAAATCAAAAATGTCCAAACGCCAAGGCGATGTGGCAGTGGAAGATTATCGGGCGCAGGGCTATCTGCCGGAAACGCTGGTGAATTTCGTCGCTTTGCTCGGCTGGAATCCGGGAACGGAAAAAGAAATTTTTTCTCTGCCGGAATTAATCCGCGAATTTGATTTTAAGAAGGTCAACAAAGCCGGCGCGGTTTTTGATTCGCGGAAATTAAATTGGATGAACGGCGAATATCTTAAAAAAATGGATTTTGCCGAATTTGTTAAAGTGGTTGAGCCGTTTTTGTCCGGCGCGATGAAAGAAAATAAAAATCAATTGGAAAAGATTCTGCGTTTGGAAAAAAATCGTATCAGCCGGTTGGCAGAAATCGGGCAGGGGATTGAATATTTGTTTAATGATAAATTGGAATATGCTCCGCAATTATTGATTTGGAAAAAATCCAACCAAGAAAAAACTTTAAATAATTTGCGATTGTTGACGGCGGAGTTGGAAAAATATGAAGCGGGGGAGTGGACCAAGGAAAAATTGGAAAAAAATATTATCGCTTTCATTACAAACAGCAATTTAAGCAATGGCGACGTGCTTTGGCCGATGCGGGTCGCCCTCACCAGCGCCGAAAAATCGCCCACGCCATTTGAAATCGCGGAAATCTTAGGACGGGATAAAACGTTAGCAAGATTAAACAATGCTATCAGTAAATTAAGTTCTAATTCCTAATTTCCAATTCCCAATAAAATTTTCAATTTTACAATTTTCAATGAATTTTCAATGTTCAATTTTCAATTTTTAAATAAAAAACAAAACCATAATGCGAGCATTGAAAAATTCAGCAACAAAACCAAGCGGACAGGAACGATTCCTGCCGGTGAGGAGCGCCAGGTTTTGTCTGAATTTTGAACCTGCTCGCGAGTTTTTGCGCCAC
>CAZLRS010000046.1:0-3498 GCA_964562085.1 uncultured Gammaproteobacteria bacterium
CGCTCGGCTCCACCATTCGGGGTACGCGCGGCTGGTTTAATTTCGGCTGGTTCAGCTTCCAGCCGGTTGAGCTGGTTAAAATATTTTTAATTGTGGTTTTGGCGGACGTTTACAGCCGGCACGCGCGCTCAATTCACAAATTATGGCAATTGTTTTTCATCAGCGGACTGGCGTTGTTGCCTTTCGCGCTCTTGATGCTCCAGCCGGATTTCGGTTCGGCCATGATTTTATTTTTCGTCTGGCTGATTTCATTTTTGTTGGTGACAAAAAATAAAAAACACATTTTGCTTATTTTCGCTTCTTTGATTATTTTATTCGCCGTGAGCTGGCTGTTTGTTTTTAAAGATTATCAGAAAGACCGCGTGCTGAATTTTTTGAATCCGAACGCCGACCCGCGCGGCAGCGGCTATAACGTTCGGCAGTCAATCATTGCCGTCGGCGCGGGCCGGTTTTTTGGCCGGGGGCTGGGTTTCGGTTCGCAAAGCCAGCTCAAGTTTATTCCGGAAAGCCAGACCGACTTTATTTTCGCGGTGATCGCCGAGGAACTCGGCCTGCTTGGCATCCTGTTGGTTTTAGGGCTGTTCGCCTTTTTGTTTTTGCGTTTGGGTAAAATCGCGGCGCGGGCGCCGGATGATTTTGGGATGTTTTTGGCGTTGTTGATTTTAATTCTGATTTTTGTCCAGTGTTTTATCAATGTGGGAATGAATATCGGCCTTTTGCCGGTGACCGGCATTTCCTTGCCGTTTTTGAGTTATGGCGGCAGTTTTCTGGTGGCTTTGATGGCGCTTATCGGCATGGCGTTGAATGTGCACAAGGCGGGAATTATTTCCCGAAAATTTTAGGCCATCATTATTTGACGCCGGCCGATTTTTGTAAGATAATAAACTTATGAAAGACATTTTTCCTCCCAATTTCAATAAATCACCGGAAGAGGCGATCAAGCTGGTTTCGTATTGCCCGATTTGCCATTACCATTATAATCCGATTGAGGCGAAAATCCTGGAAGAAGACGATGGCGCGCATCTGCTTTACATTAAATGCCGGCGGTGCAAGTCGTCGGTTTTGGCGCTGATTAATTTCAGCCCGTTCGGCGTGTCATCTTTCGGCTTGGTCACCGACTTGGACGGTTCGGAAGTGCTGAAATTCAAAAACGGCTCTTGCCTTTCCAGCGACGATGTTTTGGCGGTTTATGAGGCGCTGAAAGAGGAGAGGTTGGAATTTTAAAATTTTTAACAAATAATATAAGGAGGGAAATGAAAAATTCAATTTCAAAACTTCTAATCCTGCCGGTTTTTGTTTTGGCCGGGTTTTTTGTTTTTTGCGGCGTGGCTAGGGCGGCGGATATCACGATTGACACGGATACAATCTGGGACGGCGGGACGCATATTATTAATATTGATACTACGAGCGGGGACATGGGATTAAGCATTATGCCTGGCGCGACCTTGACGATTAAGCCGGGCACGATAATTAAGTTGGGAGAAAGCAATGGCATCGCGGTCGGTGGCAGTTTAATTATTGAGGGCAACACGTCAAATTCCGTAATCATTACTTCTCTTAAAGATGACAGCGTTGGCGGCGATTCCAATGGCGACGGCGATGCCAGTAGTCCGGCGCCGGGGGATTGGTATGGCCTTATTTCCGGCGACCCGGCCGCGAGCGTTAAAATTGATTATGCCGAGATAAAATACGGCGGTAATTATAACGGGTCGCCGGCGATGATAATTATGGTTAACCAGATTCAAGAGTTAAGCATTCTTCACAGTTCAATTATCAATAACAACGGTTTTATTGTTTCCAACGCTGCCAACACGAAAATTAATTATTCCAATATTTATAATCCTGATTATTGCCAAGATATGGGCGGGGTGATGTATTGCGGCATAACCATCAGCAACGGCAGCGGCGCGACGATTGATTTGAAAAATAATTATTGGGGGCATCCGGACGGACCGACAATTATGCCGATCAACGGGTTGGAAGATATAAAGGGCTCAATCATCAACGGCTTGGCTGATTATCAGCCGTTTTTAACTTCACCGTGGACCGCGGAAGTGAAATTAGACCCGGTGATTTTGGTGCCCGGAATTTTAGGGAGCTGGAATTTTACGGGCAAATGGGAGTTGGACCCGATTTTCCATACTTATGACAATTTATGGGAAGCGCTGAAGCTGGCGGGTTATGAAGAAGGCAAGACCTTATTCGCTTTTCCGTATAATTGGCGCTTGGCCAATGCGGCCAACGCCATTGACTTGAAAACGAAAATTGACGAAGTAAAAGCGATTTGCGATTGCGACAAGGTTGATATTGTCGCGCATTCAATGGGCGGTTTAGTGGCGCGGGCGTACGTGGAAATGGGCAATTATGAAAATGATATTGACCAAATGATATTTTTAGCTACTCCGCACTATGGCGCGACCAAAGATTATTTGCTTTGGGAGGGAGGGGATGCGGGACCGAGAACCATGGACTATTTCCAGGAATTGATTTTTAAATTGGAAGCTGAAGATAGTGGATATGGCAGCGTTTTTCATTATGTGCAAAATTTGCCGATGTTATCGGTTAAAGAAATGCTGCCGATTTATGATTATTTGCGCGACAAAGACACAATGCAGTTGCGGACTTATCCGAATAATTATCCGCAAAATTTATTTTTGGAATTATTGAATAATCCTGTTATTTTGACGAAATTAAATGGCATAAAAATGACCAACATTATTGCCAATGATGGTAAAAATGAGACGATTAATAATTTAAGAGTTATAGATAAGCCGACTGTTTATGGCGAATGGGAAAACGGTTATCCGGAAAATTATAATTCTATTTTTGGCGACCATGGAATTGAATATGGCACCGGCGATAACACAGTGCCGGAAAGGGGCAATAAAAATTTTATGGGTTTAAGCGATATTATCGTCGCCAGCGATCATAACGGCATAGTCACTGACGCGCAAAAAGCGGTTATCAAGGAATTGACCGGCAAAGAGCCGGACAAAGAAGTGAGAAAAAATATTTTTTCCAAATTTCTGCTAATTCGGATTTTCTCGCCCGCTGATTTCCAGATTGTGGCGCCGGACGGAAAAATTTTAGGCAAAGATTTTGTTAACAACAATATTGTCAATCAAATTGACAACGCGTTTTATTCCGGCTTTAACAGCGGTCCGGAATTCGCGGTGATTCCCGACCCTCTGGCCGGCGAATATCAAGTTAATCTGCAAGGCACCGGCACCGGTGAATATAAATTAAGCGCGAGTTATATCGGCGACAATCAAACCGCGGACAGCGAATTTATCGGCAATATCAGTTCCGGCCAGGAAAAACAGCTTGATTTCAATTATTCGGGCGAGCCGGATGAACCCTTAGACATTGTTTTACCTCCGGCCATGACGATAGGCGAGGCGATTTTAAATATCAGGGCGATGAATGATTACGGCTGGATCGGCGCCACCGGCACGGCGCGATTAATCCGCCGGCTCAATCTTTTTTCCCAAGCGTTAA
>CAZLRS010000047.1:0-3347 GCA_964562085.1 uncultured Gammaproteobacteria bacterium
AATCCGGTCTATCTTGCCGTTGATGGTGTAGCTCCCCCCGTTTTTTAGGCGGAGGTTAAAACCATATTCCAGCAACTTCGCCCTTGGCCAATTGCCCTGATATTTTTCATAAAAATCTTTCAGCGATTTTTTGCCTTTTTCATAATATTTATCCTTGGTTTGGCGGTCGGGATACCAATCGTCAATAAAATTTTTCTCATAAATCGCAACGACCTCTTCCCAAGCGATTGCCGGCTTTGACGCCGTTTGGCCGAATAAATTTTTTTGTTCGCCGGTTTGGCGCGAATTTAAAATAAAGAACATTTGCTGAAGGACGGCGTGCATTGATTTGCCGAAAGAAAAAACGGCGCTGCCTTTGGTCGGCACTTTCAGCACGCGGGCGAAACGGTATTTGTAAGGGCAAGTTTCAAACTCTTTTAATTGAGTAAAAGAAAATTTTGCCGGCAGGATTTCCTGAATGGCGATTTCCTTCTTTTTGGCGATAACAATCGGTTCGCCGCCGACTCGGTCTTTATTTTGAGGCGTGATTTGTTTGGCAAGCGGAAATCCCATTTCGCTTAATTCAATCAAAAAGCGGGACAGTTTTTTCTGCCGGCTGCCGCCATAATCGTCGGCCGAAGTGAAATAAAGCCCTTTTTTGGCGCGCGTCATCGCCACGTAAAAAAGCCGGCGTTCTTCCTGCAAATGGATGTCGCCTTCGGGCGCGGCCTCTTTAACCAATTTTTCCGGCAATTCAATCGGCTCCCCGCGTTCAATGCTCGGGAATCTTTTATCAACAAGATTGGCGATAAAAACATATTTGAATTCCAGGCCTTTGGCCGAATGAACCGTGAGGATTTTTAAGCTGTCCGGACTCCCTTCTTCCCAATCCGGCGCCAGCGCGCCTTGTTCGCCCGATTCTAATTCCAGATTAATATAAGTTAAAAAATCTTTCACGGTTTTGTCGCTGTTTTCTTTTTCAAAATTTTGCGCGATTTTATAAAATTGATTCAGATAATTCAACTGCTCGCGGTGGCCGAGCGAATCCTCGGCGGTGAGCATTTTTAAATAACCGCTGTCATTGAGCCAGGCCTGGATGATTTCCGACGCGCTTTTATTGTTTCGGACAAGAGAAGCGTGCTTGTCCAGCAACCCCAAAATTTTATCAACGGCCGCTTGCGCTTCTTTAGTGAAATTGGGAATCAACCGCGCTTGCCTTAAAGATTCGTAAAGCGAAATGCCTTTGCGGTAAGACCAATAATTCAGATTGACGAGGTCGCGGTGGCCGATGCCCCAAATCGGCAAGCTCAAAATCCGGAAAAGCGCCGCGCTCTCGTGATAATTATCTAAAAGTTTCAGATAGGCCAAAATATCCAAAATCGCCGGCTTGGCATACAATCCCTTGGAAGCCATAAATACGAACGGGATATTGGCGCGTCCCAGCGCGTAAATGAAATCATCAGCCGAACTGTTGGCGCGCACCAGAATCGCAAAGTCGGACCATTTTTGATTTTTATCGGAGCGGTAGAGCTCAATGATTTTTTCAATGATTAATTTCACTTCGTCGGCCAGAGTGGCGCCTTGCAAATGGCTGATTTCGCCTTTTTCTCCATCTTTGGCTGTCAGTTTTTTATTTAAATTTTTTTTGCCTAATTTCACTTCCAAGCGATAAGGGTTGTTTTGCTGGATAAATTTATATGATAAATCAAGGATATCTTGGCAACTGCGGTAATTTTTGGTCAAAAATACCTCCTTGGCTTCAGGAAAATCGTTTTTGAATTGCAGGATATTGGCGATGGACGCGCCCCTAAATTTATAAATCGCCTGGTCGTCGTCGCCGACCACAGTGAGGTTGTTTTTCGGTTCGGCCAAAAGTTTTAACAGCTCATATTGGGCGAAATTGGTGTCCTGAAATTCATCCACCAAAATGTATTTGAATTGCCGGCGGTATTTCGCCAAGATGTTTTTTCTTTCTTTAAATAATTTTAAGCAATAATTAATCAGGTCGCCGAAATCCAAAGCGTTATTTTCCAAAAGCAACTGTTGATAAGTGTGGTAGGCCTCCGCCACCTCCGTTTGTTTTAAAATTTCTTGCGCGACCGTTTCTTTTAATTCGGTTTTGGATAATTGTTTTAAATCTTCTTCGTCAATAATTGTTTTAATGAAGTCGGCGCTGTCGGCGTTCAATCTTAACGTTTCCGCGTAATCCAAATAATCTTGCGGGCTGATATTTTCATCTTTGGCGTGGGAAAAATGTTTAAGCAAGGCGTGGATGAATTTAGTCGGATTCCCCAGCGGGCGGTAATAATCAAGTTTGAATTTATCCAAATTCCGTCGGACCAACAGCCATTGCTTTGTGTCGTTAAGCAGTTTAAAATCATTCGGCAGGCCGATTTCTAAGCCATGTTCCTTTAAAATTCTTTCGGCAAAACTGTGGAAAGTGGAAATCCACAAATCAACATAGCCATAGGGTAAAAGTTTATCCACCCGCTCCTCCATTTCGCCAGCGGCTTTGTCGGTAAAAGTGAGGGCGAGAATTTCTTCGCTTCGGCATTTTTTTTCATTGATTAAATAAGCGATGCGCCTGGTGATGGCCGCGGTTTTGCCGGTGCCGGCGCCGGCGACGATCAAAAGCGGTCCCTGATCATGGACGACCGCCTCTTGTTGCTCCGGATTAAGATCTTTTACTTCCTCGTTGTTCATAACAGCATTATAGCAGAAAGGAACTGGATTTGACAACAATTTATATATATGGTATAGTGGAAATACAGTAAAACTGCACATTTTATACAAAAAGTGAGGTGAAGAATCTTGAGCGTAGCAACCGTTTTGAAGGAAACGCCAGCCGTGCCTTATGTTTTCCAATCCGGTAAACATCAAGGACAGTGCGTGGAGTTACTAATGTTTCAGAATTATCCGTGGCTAAGTTGGATGTTGGGAAAAATGTGGGCAAAAAGCTTGCCGTTTTCTCAAAAAAACTCGCTTCACTGCCATTTAGAATGGCTCTTGTTACGGGGCGAGGATAGGGCGCCGAAAATGCTTTGTCCCCAATGCGGAATCAATCCGGTAGAAATTTTCTCCGCTTTGGGCGATGAAAGGTTCGGTTATTCCATCGGGCCGCAATACACTTGTTGCGGCCATCCGGAATGCCAGCGCAAACTGATCGCGCTGGCTTGGGAAAATCTCCCGCTTTTCTGCCGGTGAAATTTTCTTCCATCCTGAATTTTCGGAAAAAGTTTGACCAGCGTCAAGTGGTTGAACTTTTAAAGAAAATTTACGGATTGGACGGAAGAATTACCACTCAAAAGGCGTTTGACTTCTTCTCCGCTCCCTAACATTGTTAAAAACCAGCTAGTTTAAATAACTAA